>NZ_BBTF01000017.1:0-77499 GCF_000876115.1 Acinetobacter sp. NBRC 110496 | reverse complement strand
GCACTTTCAAAAATTAAATTATTCGGTTGTTTTATTTTTAAACTTTAACGCATCTAATTCACTGATTTATATAATTTAAAATTTATTAATTATCTTAAAAGTGAATTTAAACACACTAACCATTTGAAATTTAACTACTTTATTAAAAATATGTTTTTATTATCAGCAATAAAACCGCTTTATTTTTATATTTTGCTTTTATTTTAAACACCTCACTCGATTCAAAAATCTGTCTCCTATTCAATGAATGTTTAAAATTCCATCACCCAGAATAAAAACAACGGCTTTGATCGCTCAAAACCGTTGTTTTCAGTATTGCAATAAGTACTTTCTCTTAAGGAGTACTCCCTCTCACAATATTCAAGAAGTATAGATGACGTTCATATTGATCAATAATGTCCTGGATTAAATCTTCCTGCGTCCAATCCATCACATCATAGTTTTGCCCACCCTCTCTTAAGAAGACTTCTGCTTGGAAGTAATTGGCCTCATCTTCCTCCGCTCGTCCCAACATAAAACTTGGTGGAACAGTGGCATGGGAGATCACTTTATAAGTGAAGTTAATTTCATGATGATGATCGACATGCAATTGCAGACCATTTTCGATTTCACGTATCTCCACTTCCAAGTGACGGCGTTTAAATTCACGTTGAATACTTTCAAAGGCTTTACGCACCTGTGTCTCGATATAGTGCTGAACTTCAGTTTCTGTATGCGGGTAATGCATGATCAGACCCAGACGTTGCTGCCAACTACGTGGATTATTGATGGCACGTGGGGTAATGCGCGCTTCCTGAATGGCTTTCATCTTGGTGACATCCAGCTTTAAGGCCTTTAACAGCCCCCAGCTCATCAGCAACATAATAAAAGTAAAAGGTAATGCACTCATAATGATGGAAGATTGCAATGCAGACAGACCACCCACCAACAATAGAATAATGGCCAATGCTGCCATCAACACCGTCCAAAACAAACGTTGCCATGTTGGAGAGTTTTCAGTTTTAGCGGTGAGATAATCGGTAACCAACGCACCCGAATCCGCAGAGGTGACGAAAAAGAGCATCACCAATACCGTCGCCAATAAGCTCATCACTCCTGAAAACGGCAAGTGATTCAAAAACTCAAATAAAGCCACTGATGAATCCGTTTGCACAGCATGAAGCAAACTTACATTATGTTCTTGCATAATACTGAATAAAGCAGCATTACCTAAAAAGCCCATCCAGATGATGGTAAAGCCTGTCGGGATGAGTAATACCCCCACAATAAATTCACGGATGGTTCGTCCACGTGACACACGCGCAATAAACATCCCCACAAATGGTGACCATGAAATCCACCATGCCCAGTACATAATGGTCCAACCGCCAATCCAGCCATTCGGTTGATAGGCATAGAGGTTAAAGGTCATACCAAATAGATTCGACATATACGAACCCATGTTTTGAATGGTGGTTTGCAGTAAATAGATACTTGGCCCCGCAATAAACACAAAGGCCAGCAGCACCAAAGCCAGAATCAGATTCAGCTCAGAAAGGCGTTTTACCCCCTTATCTAAGCCCAAAAATACGGACATGGATGCCAAAATACTCACAAATACAATTAAACCGACTTGGACTTGGCTACTTTGCTCGATTCCAAATAGATAATGTAGGCCTGAGTTGATTTGCGTCACACCAAAACCGAGAGAGGTTGCTACACCAAAAACGGTACCAATGGTAGCGAAGGTATCAATACCATCGCCCCAAGGCCCATAAATTTTCTTACCAATAATGGGATATAAAGCCGAACGGGTTTTTAACGGCAGATTATGGCGATAAGCAAAATAGGCCAAAGCCAGTCCAACCACGGCGTAAATCGCCCATGCATGTAAACCCCAATGGAAAAAGGTAATCCTCAGGGCTTGTTGTGCCGCAGCTACACTTTCAGGGTCACCACTCGGTGGGCTGACATAGTGCATCACAGGTTCAGCCACACCAAAGAACATCAAACCGATGCCCATGCCTGCGGTAAACAGCATGGCAAACCACGAGCCATTGCTATATTCAGGTTGGCTGTGATCAGGTCCTAATTTGATTTTACCGCTGGCTGAACAGGCAATATAAATCAGCAGAATCAGAAATACCGCAACAGATAAAACATAGAACCAGCTAAAAGAGTCCGTAATCCATTGCTTCAGTTGTTGGGTCAAAAATTCAAATGAACTGGGTGCGATGACAACGATTGCGATAAAAATCGCAATGATTATTACCGTGCTTAAAAACACGTTTGGATTCACATTCGCAAACTGCGAAGATGGCTTGGAAGGCATAATTCCCTCACGTTATTCTAATGATAATGGACAGGCCATAATGGCCAAAGAAGACATTCACACAGTGAACAAAAGCGAGCTTAAATTTCGCAAAACTCGGTATAAATTATAAAAAATGTGAAAAATAAAGCAGTTGTAATGCTGTAACAAAGCTAATCTTTATCATTCAACTGTTTAGGCACATGCGCAATATACTGTAAAGCAATCAAACGAGAGACCACCACAGCCAGATACATCACCCCACCAAACATTTGTAACATGGCCAGCACACGAGCTGCTGGACTCAGTGGCATCAAATCAGACAGACCCGTTGCCGATTGCAGGCTAAAGCTGAGGAAGAGTAGATCAAGCCAACTTTGTAGTGCTTGTGGCTGATTGGGATTTTGGAAACTATCAGGCAGAATTAGCTGACAGATACTATATAGAAAGGCAAAAGCCCAAGCGATTAAGGTAAATACCGCTCCCGCTGCAAACAATTCATCTTTGGTCAGATAACGATCCGCAAACATATAGCGCAACAGACCATAGGCCGCATAGAAATAGGCCAAAGCTTCGAAACTATGGGCAATGATTTGAATGGTCGGGTTGCCATAACCCATAAAAATCATAATCGAAAATAGAAAGGCACCACTGACAAAGATCAGTCCCCAAAAGGTAAACACAGGGCTTTGCCGAATCACTTTGGCAATAATCAATAATGCCAAAACACCCAAGGACCAGGTTAAAGCCCGATATTCACTGTGCCCTGTAGTCAACATATATAAAACCAATAACGCCAGCTGAACCAGTAATAACCATGCCGATGGCAATAGCCGAAAGCTATCCCAAAATTGTTTTAAGCTCTGCATGTTGTTTTCCTTGCTATTGTTATGATTTTCATTGTGTTAATCGCATCAGAATGTAACTAAAAAGGCAACAATCATTTTAGAGAGTTCTTGTTGCAGTCGTTGTTCTTCAATCAACAAGGTATTCTTACTGGCATAACGCATCATGGTAAATAAAGTACTGTTAATTATCACAAAAGATTTATGTTTTAAAGTTTCAAAATCCCAGTGTGGATAATAGCGACCAAATAAATACATGCCGATTTCCAGAAAATGTTGTTCCAGTAGCTGTGCCGCTTCGGAATCGCTATAGGCATGCCAGTTTTTGAGAATCTCGATGAAAAAACCCTGATCGGATTTCAACGTTTCAAAGCCAAAAGCGATACTTAATCTGATGATGTCCTGAATAGCAGTTTGTTGTTGCAGCATCACCAGTTGCTTGAGTGCTTGCCCCAAGTGTTCACTTTTACGCAACAGCAATTCCGCGATGATCTGTTCTTTATTTTCAAAATACTGATAAATTGAACCGACACTAACCCCTGATTTTTCAGAAATTTTTGGGGTTGTGATCTGTAGCACACCATACTCAGAAATACATTTCTGTGTCCCTTCCAGAATGCTGTTAACAATCATTTTGGCGCGCTGTTGCTGTGGTCTTTTTCTCATCCTCAGCCTCAATTGAAATGCGAATTGAATGCGAATAAATATTCATATTAAGCTTTGATTAAATAACAATCACAGGCAGTATGCAATGCAAAGCATCGTTAGACCTAAACGCTTGGCGGCGTTTGAAGACATGATTCAAACCAATATCAAAACTAAAATTCTCAGTTATATGACTCATCAGCAGGTGCAACCGAGCTATGAAGAATACCTCGCGCTCAATACCGCCCTGCAAAGCGGAGATGCACCGATGGATCAATTGCTGCTGTGGGTATTACAAAATCCCAAACAGCATCGTAAATACTTTGAAACGGCGCTATACGAAGGTCTCGATAAATTGCCGCATGAAATTGCTGAACTGACCGCCTTCTTCCAGTTAGTGGAACAAAAACCTGATTGGTATGAACAAGTCAAAATCGATGAAGCCATTAAATTTACTTATCGCCTCGGCATCAATAATGGACTTGTTCTGCGAGATTTATCGCTAATGACAGGTTATTTGTACCCTGGTTTTAATCAACCTTTAATTCTGACAGGCGCTTTAAAAAAACAGGCAGGAACCCGTTTAGCCGAAACCACCAAATGGTGGGTGGATATCACCGAACCAAACGGGTTTGAACGTTTTAGCAAAGGCTTTACCTCTACGATTTTTGTACGTTTTATTCATTCACTTGTTCGTCATCAGCTACAAAAATCAGAGAAATGGGATGCCGACACTTGGGGTCTACCAATCAACCAGTATGATCAGGCGATGACCAATATTGCTTTTAGTGGTGTGGTACTGATTGGTATTCGGGCTTTGGGGGTTTTTCCTAACAAGCAGGAAATTGATAGCTTTTTACATTTCTGGAAATATGTAGGCTGGTTAATGGGTGTGGATGAAAAATGGTTAGTCAATAAAGAATCAGAGGGTTGGAAAATGATGTACTGGATGCAATTTGCACACCCCCAATCAGATGCCAGCAGTATTTCATTAGGTTCCAGTCTGTCCAAAGAACCCTTCGAGCGGAAATATCGCTATCTACGCTCTTTCCAGCAGAAGCTGGCGTATAAGCAACATCTAGAAATTACCCAGTTTTTTATTGGTCGCAAAAAAATGCAGAAGTTGGGTTTAGCCCCACAATCGGCCTCATGGTTTGCCTATTATCTGATTGGTCGCAATTTAGCGCTGTATAGCAGTGCCAAATTTATTCCAAAGTTAAACCGAGTGCTTGAGCAAAATGGACGACATCTACAACGCATCGGCTTGTCTCTTTATCGAAATCAGACGCAGCAACTGGCCAGTATGCATCAATAGTCCATAAAAAAGCCCTCAATCAATGAGGGCTTTTATTTTACAATTGATTGTGATTAATGATCTGAAGCACCAGATGCACCGATCCCCGTCATTGAGCGAACAAACTGAGCATCAAAGGCTTTACGCTCTTTCTCTGCACGTGCTGATTTGTCCGTAACCGAGAAGAACCAGCAGCAAAGGAATGAAAGCGGCATAGCAAATAATGCTGGACCATTGAATGGGTTTGGCGCAGTTTCAGAAATCGCCAGTGTATCTACCCAAACCGCTTTCGACAGAATGATCAGGCTCACTGCACCCACGAGACCAACAACACCACCAATCACTGCACCACGTGTGGTTAAACCTTTCCAGAACATGGATAACACCAACACTGGGAAGTTTGCACAACATGCCACCGAGAAGGCCAAACCCACCATAAAGGCAACGTTTTGTTTCTCGAACAAAACCCCCAAGATCATGGCAAAAATTGCTAAACCTAGCGTTGCGATTTTTGACATACGCAACTCTGATTGTGGCGTGGTTTTGCCTTTTTTAAACACGTTGGCATACAGGTCATGTGAAATTGCAGATGCACCTGAAAGGGTTAAGCCCGCTACCACAGCAAGGATGGTTGCGAATGCCACCGCAGAGATAAAGCCCATGAACAGGTCACCGCCGACGGCATCACTTAAGTGAACCGCAGCCATGTTGTTCCCCCCCACCAACTCCAATTTACCCGTCAATGCTGATTTCGCTACATCAAGAAACTGTGGATTGTTGGCAACAAACAGGATCGCACCAAAACCGATAATGAAGGTCAAAAGATAGAAGTAACCAATAAAGCCTGTTGCCACCACAACCGATTTACGTGCTTCTTTCGCATCTTTCACAGTGAAGAAACGCATCAAGATATGCGGTAGGCCAGCCGTACCAAACATCAAGGCCAGACCAAGAGAAAGCGCATCAATCGGGTTGGCAGCCAGTTTACCCGGTCCCATGATTTTTGCGGCTTCATCCCAACTCATATGATGTACTTGGCTATAAACACCAATGGCTTGGTTAAACATATTGGTGAAGCTAAAACCAACCGCTTTCATGACCATGAAAGCCATAAAGGTTGCACCACTGAGTAACATGACCGCTTTAATAATTTGTACCCAAGTCGTCGCCAACATCCCACCGAACATGACATAGGCCATCATCAGCAAACCGACGATCACTACAGCAATGTTGTAGTTCAAACCAAAGAGTAGTTTGATCAACTGACCTGCACCCACCATCTGTGCAATCAGATAGAACGCAACCACCACCAATGAGCTGAATGCAGCCAAGGTACGGACGGGTTTTTCTTCCAGACGGAATGACACCACATCGGACAGGTTATATTTACCCAAGTTACGCAAACGTTCCGCCACCAAGAATAAAACGATTGGCCAACCCACCATGAAACCCAGTGAATAGAGTAGACCATCAAAACCAGAACTGAATACGAGTGCCGAAATACCGAGGAACGATGCCGCTGACATAAAGTCACCTGCAATCGCCAAACCATTTTGAAAACCGCTGATTCCGCCACCTGCGGTATAGAAGTCTTGTGCGGATTGCGTCTGTTTTGCTGCCCACTTGGTGATGAACAAGGTAAAACCAACAAAGATCATAAACATAATGATCGCATGCCAGTTGGTTGCCTGCTGTTCAGCCGCACCCAAATCTGGGCCCGCAAATGCGACACTGCTACAACAAAAGCTGAGCAGCGTAAACAATATCGCTTTAAATGATGTCCCTTTCATCTCAGTGCATCCCTTTTTCATGTGCAATGGCCTCAACTTCCTTGAGCGCCTCTTCATTCAGTTGGTCGAGCGTATTATTGGCAATGTAGGAATACACACCACATAAGACAAATGACAATACGATAATGCCTAACCCAAGAGGAATTCCCCAAGTAGTTACGCCACCGCTAAATGAACTCGCTAAAAATTCTTTGTTGTAACCAACCAAAAGCATAAATCCAACGTAGATAAACAGCATGATTGCTGTTAATGTCCAACTTAATGTGCGCTTTTTGCTGACCATCTCTTGAAACTTTGGATTATGTAGAATGCGATCTACCTGTGAATCATCCATAATCAACTCCTTATTTTTGTGCCCAACCGTGGACCCTTTTCCGCATGGGATTTTTCATTATTCAAATTAACAAGATTATGCTTGACTCGTAACTTAGACTTTGGTCTCTAAATGCAAATCTCTACTCCTTGCTCTGCCTGTGCTTCGGGTATGATAAAAAATGGAATTTGATCACGTGAGCAATATGAACAGTTGGCTTATTCTTGGGGTATTGGCCCTGTATATTGTGCTGTTATTCGGCTGTGCTTTTTTTGGTGAAAAACACGCCAGCCGTTTAGGTATGCGCGGTCGGATGCTGCTGTTCAGTTTAACCTTGGGTGTCTATTGCTCTTCATGGACCTTTTACGGTGCGACAGGCGCAGCCGTTCGCCAAGGTGTGATTTTCCTCCCCATTTATCTGGGTCCATTACTGTTTATCTGGTTTGGTTATGATATCTGGAAGCGCTTAGGCCGGATTCGTCAGCACCATGCCATTTCGTCGATTGCCGATTTTGTTGCCGCTCGTTACGGCAAGAGCGGTAGTTTAGCTGCGTTAGTGACCATTCTGGCCGTGATTGCAATTGTGCCCTATCTGGCGTTGCAACTGCGTGCCATTGCCTTGAGTGCGTCAGTGATTCTGGAGCAAAATGCCCATATTCACACCACCACCAATAGTGTGTTGGTATTGACAGCCGTACTGGCAATTTTGGCGATGATTTTTGGTACCCGTCATATTGCGCATACCGAACAACACGGCGGCTTGATGTTAGCCGTTGCATTTGAGTCCTTTGTCAAACTGTTTGCTCTACTCTGTGTAGCGGCTTTCTTCTTATTGCAATCGCCTGACAATATCAAACAGGTCAGCAGCGATGTTCACCAGCATTTCCATGACCTGCAACAATTGGGCGTTCCTGAAACCTTTTGGGTGCAGACCTTGTTGGCGGGCTTAGCCATGATTTGCCTGCCGCGCCAGTTTCACGTGGCCGTGGTCGAATTACGTGATGAAAAACATATCCGCGGCGCACGACGCTGGTTCGCGGCTTATCTCATTCTGACTGTGATTGCAATTATCCCGATTGCCAGTTGGGCATTACACTCCTTACCAGAATCACTGGGTACGCCAGATATAGCGGTATTGGCCCTGCCTTTAAGCTATCAACAAGAATGGTTGGCCTTATTGGCATTCTTAGGCGGCTTTTCAGCTTCAACAGGGATGCTGTTGGTGGCCTCAGTAGCACTGTCGATCATGCTGAGTAATGACCTGATCATGCCTGCATTATGGCGCTTTAAAATCATTTCCCGCCATGATCAACATTTGCCGCGTGTGCTGAAACTGACCCGTCGGATTAGCATCATCAGTGTGATGTTGCTGGGTTTTTTATTCTTCCACTTCTTTAATGACATTAACCAGCTTTCTGTTTTTGGTTTATTGGCCTTTAGTGCAGTGGCACAATTTTCTCCTGCACTGATTGGTGGACTCTACTGGCGCGGTGCCAGTCGTCAAGGGGTCTATGTCGGCTTACTCATGGGCTTTGCCATGTGGAGCTATACACTGCTCTTCCCAACGGTATTGCGTAGTTTGCCTGATCATTATCAAGACTTTGCACAACATCTGTTATTGTTTGGCCCTTTTGACATTAATGGCTTACGTCCTGAAGCACTCCTCGGATTTGAATCTTTTGCGCCCCTCACCCACGGCGTATTGTGGTCATTGGGTCTCAACGTGGTGCTGTATATCTGGGTATCTCGCCTCTATCGTCCAAGTGTGGCGGAACAAATTCAGGCAGAAAGCTTTTTCTATTATGAAAGCAAACCGTTGCCATCTGCACAATCGAATACTGACCTGACCGACCTGCATTTGAATGCTGCACGCCTCAAAGTCGGTGATCTACTGGCTCTGGCCAAACGGGTTACAGGGGATAAGCCTACCCTGCAAGCCTTCCAGCAGTTCTGTGAACAAAACCATGTAGTTTTAAATGAGAATCACGTAGCCAATGGCATGTGGTGGCGTTTCACCGAGCAGTATCTGGCAGGTATTATTGGGGCAGCCTCTGCCCGTACCTTGCTGACCACCGCCATGATTAACAATGGCCTAGCCCTTGGGCAAGTCGCCAATATTCTGGATCAGGCCTCGCAGTGGCAACGTTTCAACCAAAACTTACTCATGACCATGATTGATCATATGACCCAGGGTGTCAGCGTGGTAGATAAAAACATGTGTCTGGTGGCATGGAATAATCAATATCTTAAACTGTTTGATTATCCTAAGGATCTGGTCTATGTCGGCTGTCCAATCGCTGATTTGATTCGTTATAACGCGGAGCGTGGTGAATGTGGTCCCGGCCCTGTGGAAGAACACGTCCGTAAACGGCTGCACTGGATGAAAGTCGGCAGTGCACATGAATTTGAGCGCATCCGTAAAGATGGTTTGGTCATTCAAATGCGCGGCAATCCAATTGAAGGCGGTGGTTTTGTCACAACATTCGCGGATATTACCGCCTTCCGCGAAAATGAAGCCATCTTGGAAGAGCGTGTCAGTGATCGAACTCAACAGCTAGCCAATGCCCTGACTGAACAGCAATTGGCGCTGGAACAAGCCGATAAAGCCAATCAATCCAAAAGCCGCTTTTTGGCAGCCGCCAGCCATGACTTATTACAGCCGATGCATGCAGCACGTTTGTTTAGTACCGCGCTAGAACAAAGCGTACATTCAACGGAAGATCAACAAACCTTGCAACAGCTGGATCGTGCCCTGTATGGCGCGGAAAGTATGCTCTCTGCACTACTGGATATTGCCCGTTTGGAAGGCGGTACCATTCAAGCTAAACGTCAAGCCTATTCTCTGCATGACCTGTTAAATGACCTTGAGCTGCAATTTAAATCGATTGCGGCGCAACGCAATATTCAACTGTCTGTACATGATACCCAGTTCTGGGTAGATACGGATCCACAATGGATGCGACGCATTATTCAGAACTTTGTCAGCAATGCCTTGCGTTATACCGCACAAGGCCGTGTGGTGGTCGGGGTATTACGCTCCGCACATCGCCCGAAGCATATTCGGATTGGGGTCTGGGATACTGGCCCTGGGATTAATGAACAACAACGCCTGAAACTATTCCAAGAGTTTGAACGTTGTGGGCACACCTCACCTTGGGGTGAACAAGGTCTTGGTCTCGGGCTGGCGATCGTGCAACGCATGACCAGCCTGCTTGATTTTCCGGTATATGTGTATTCGCAACTGGGCAAAGGCTCATGCTTCATGATCGAAGTGCCGTTGGTCGATGCACCGAAAATTAAGATGAACACGCCACAAGTGACCGCACTACAGCACACCGCCTACAAAGTGTTGTGTTTGGATAATGATGAAACCATTTTAGCAGGCATGCGCACCTTGCTAAGTAAATGGGGGTATCAGATTTTTACGGCCACTGAACCTGAGCAAGCATTGCAATTGATTGAACAGGAAGATATTCAGGTTTGGCTCATCGACCAACATTTAAACCATGATCAACGTGGTCTAGATTTCATTGAACAATATCGTCCTGCACATATTCCAGTGGCCCTGATTACTGCAGATTCTGATCCTGAGTTACCACAATATTTAAAGCAGCAGAATATTGTATTGTTGAAAAAGCCATTAAAACCTGCGGGTTTAAGAGCTTGGTTATCAGGTTTAAAAATCATGCCAATGCAATAAATGACCAAATATTTTGCAACATAGGCAGAAACCATCAAAAAGCAGCGCTTAGTGCAACGATAAATTGACCAAAGTGCTCAAATCATGATTGGCTATGGCAAAAACGTTCACTTACATTAGTGAACGTTTGTACACTTACTTACAATTACATAAGATAATGTTTTTATTTATAAATTTTAGCATAAAAATCCTATCTACAACTTTAGTCGTATTCTACTTGCTTTCTTGATCCCGCATAAATTGATCAACGAGATTGAAAGCCCAATGAAGGTTTATTGGGTTCTCATCAGAAACATTGTCAAAAAGGACATTGATCATGAATAGTAATCACTCATCAACTGACCACAGTTCACAACAGCTGTATCGCCAATATAGTGCCAATGCATTATTACCTGAACTGGATTGGCAAACGATTTTTGTGCATAGCAAACTGGAGGATACCCATTTACGTGCACTGAATACGCTTTATCAAGCCGCTGTTCCACTGGCACTCAATGTATTTGATCAACTCAATTTTGATGTGTTTGCACCTGCGGCTTATCATCCACAAGGCTTGGGCTTATTTGAAAAACTGGCACAACAAGAACAAAAATTCTTGGAAGCGCTGGAAAATGAATCTGCTCATCTTGACCATGAGACCCGCTATCAAATCTGGAGTATGTTATTGCGTGGTGGTGCGGTACTGGTATTCAAAGCCTGGTTAGGCCATGTCAAAGGCGGCGAAAACCAGCTCGATAAAACCCATTTTGATGAACTTTCTGACTTACTATTTATCAAAACACGTCCCGATCAATTGGCTCAACGCTTAAAAGTTGATACCAATGCCCCGCTTACCCATATTTTCTTGATGTATGAAAATGACGTGTTTCTGGATCACTTTAACAGTTTGGAAACCGCCGCTTTATTTGTTGATTTGGGTGTATATGATGCTGCATTTTTAAGTTTGCGTGATGATCGTGTGGCTGAATATCTCAAAGCCAAAGGTTATGTGACTCAAGAGCAGATTGATGATTTGCAATGCGCATTGAATCCCTTGTATTGCGATAGCTTAATGCCAAAACAGGATTGTCTGGCCTAACCGACCGAGGCCACAATCAAGATTGTGGCTTCGCTTTGGCTTTTCATTCAAGAACGATCTTTTTCTAAACGCTGTTTATGGATCTGCATCACCACATCACTAAACTCGTTTAAAACATAATTGACCCATAAACGGCTATACCAGTTATATTCAGTGGATAAACGATAATCAATGCTCAGAATCAACTTGGTGGTGTGCGCATCGATTTGTTGCAACTGATAATCTGTTTTCAGCAAATCGAAATACTTACCGCCCATTTCCAGGTGGTCATCCAGTGATCCCTTCGGAAAAGAATCTGGAGCAAACTGGTATTTCCATGACAATAAATACGGCGCATGTGATGCGGTCACCTTTTCTTCAAACTTGATACCACGTTCCCACTGGATGGTGCGTATCAACTCGCCTTCATGCTGCTCGGTCATACCAAAAATAGGTTTGGGAAAGCCCATGCTAAAAATAAAACTGTGTTTGACTTCTTCAGGCTGAATCTTACCAATTTGGTTAATAGCCTGAAATACTTGCTGTGCTGGCGCATGAATCACGACCGAGCGCTGGGTTTGTCCATATTCAGTACGGCTAAAATCAGGCAACAACAACCATAAAATCAGAGGCAGCAGTGCAAAAGAATAGATTTTTGCACTAGGTTTCCATAGATAATGACAAATCAATCGCATCAAGCCCGCACCCAGCAGCAACCCCATCAACAGAATGGGTAAGAGCATGATTAGACAGATAATGCCTTCTCTCAACACGATCACACAGAATACAATCACGATCACAAAAACAAGCGGCTGAATTTTAAACAGTCTGGAGAGAAAAATGGGATTGGGCTGTTTTCGAATCATAAAGTATTCGAATAATGAACCGAGTATTGCCGGAATCACGAGAACCACGACAAAGGACATTAGATCTTTGGCATAACTACTCAGCAGCACGGTAAATGCCATCAAGCTCGCAGCCAGAATTAGCGGTAAAATCCGTAAAAAAGACGATCTGGCTGGATAAACCTTTTCCAAAGCATAAGGCAGATCATGAGTTAAATTTGTCAGAACAAGCACATAACTGTTCTGCTCATGCTTAATTTTATGCACATGGTAGTGCCTGAATCCTGCCTGCCGCAACATCTGATCGATACTGTCCCGAACTTCATCAGTCCAGGCTTCAACTACAATGCGGGCATACCCCTGTTGTTGTAATTCTTGAATAATTGTTTTTGGATCCTGAAGATAATGCATGCCGGCCTCGATTCAAATCTCAATCAGCCCAATGCAGGTCATTGAGCTGATTGATTCTAACCGAGCTTAGAACTTCATGCTCATACGCATCCAATAATTGCGTCCAGTATTATTGAACTGCTCTTCACTGGCAAAACCAAAGCCTGAACTACCGGCTTTATTGAGATGCTCTGTATAAGTTTTATCCAACACATTATCGACACCGACTGAAAGGTCGATATCTTTACTCAGACTATAACTACCATTTAACGAAATCGTTGAGAAACCAGCACTTGGCTTGAGGTCATAACCCACAATGTTCCCTTGATGCAAACTGACACGGTTTTGCTGATCTACCACACGCCACAACATGCCCAGTGTATATTTATCTGCGACATAACGTAGGTTCAAACGTCCTTCTAATGGTGCAATTTGTGGTAAAGGTGTATTGTCCGTGGTATTTTTACCCCACGCATACATGGCACTTAGATCCGCTTGGATATGATCAGTAAACTGATAGCCAATTCCAGCCTCGGCACCTGCAATCGTGGCATCCACATTCTTGGCACTTGCAGTAATCTCACTGCTGCCATGCCCGCCATGTCCACCACCATGCAAATGGCTATGATCGTGATAATTCATCAGAATATAATCATCAATCAACCCTGCATACGCCGACACCCAAGACGTAAAAGCGCCCTGTTGCTGGGTAAAACCAAAATCTAACTGCAAGGTTTTCTCTGGACGCACACCATTAAAAGTATTTGTCGAACCTGCATTGCCATGTTCAGGACTGAACAACTCCCAATAATCAGGCATACGTTCGACATAACCTACGCCAACATAACTATTTAAGCCATGTTCAACATTCTGATTTTCCAAACGCACAAATGCACTTGGTAGAGTTTTTTCAAGCTGGGTATTGAATCCTTTGGTTTTCGAATCAACACGCTCATCATCAACAGTGACTTGGTCTACGCGAGCACCTGTCACAATCTTATTCTGCGGGTTCAATTGATAAGTCAACTCACCGAAAGCACCATAAGACTGGAAGCGCATATCCTGACGGAAGGGTACATTCATCGATGGCATGGTCGGCGATGACATACTGCCACCATGTTTATTGAACTGAGAATCAACTCCAGTAATTAAACTCCATTGATTCCATTCCGAGGTCATGGCCAAACGCGAGTTCAAGGTACGGCGTGTCACTTGCATGGCCATCGGGTTTGGCATCAGCATGGTCATGCCATCATGGCTCATTTCAACCAAAGGCGGTGTACGCAAACTATAGTTATCCATAATATGGTCGTTATAGCTATAGTTCACCTGAGCTTCAATTTTCTTGATCACATCGGTGACATTTTTCTTTTCAAACCGTAAACCTAAGCTTTCACGCGCAAATTGTGCACCGTCCATACCACGACCAGCATATTCCGCTTCACCATCAGCCTTGCCACCCGTCAATTCCAGCCAGGTATTCTCATCTGGCATCCAGCCTAAAGCGACATCGGCATTCCAGCGTTCCCATGAAGATGGAATGGTTTTACCATCACCATCTTGATAACTATTCGATTCAGAACGGTTGGCATTTAAGCGGATATATTTTTTCTCATCACCAACTGCTGCTTCAACATTCTGATCTAAACGTCCAAACGAACCCCACAATACACTCGCCTGCCCACGATATGGTTTTTCTTGCGTAAGCTTTTCAGGTTCACGTTCAAAAATCACCGTCGCTGCTGAGCCGGTATTGGCATATTGAACAGTTTGCGGCCCTTTAATCACTGAGATTCGATCATAACTTTCAGGGGAAATATAAGAGGTTGGTGCATCCATACGAGCAGGACATGCACCGAGGTTCTCGCTACCATCAGTCAAAATCTTGATGCGGGAACCAAACATACCACGGAAAGTTACATCCCCATTGGTACCACCACTTTGTATCGAATTAAACCCCATAATGCTTTGTAGATAATCCGCCCCATCTGTCGCAGGGATCGGTTGAATCGGTTGCTTTGGATCGGCTTGCACCACCAGACCATTATTCTGATTCGGTTGTTGTGCTGTTATCACAATCGGTGCAAGTGAGGTGTGCGCATGATGAGTATCTGCTTGCTCAACAGGATTTGCCCAAGCCATCACTGTATTTGAGGCAGCCAAGATCGCAACCGTAAGCGGTTGTAGTAAAAATTTAGGTTGAGCCATGATCGGTCTCTCTTAAAACATAAATAAAACGTGGCTAGGGCTATAAAAACCCTAACGAAAATAAAGTCTTAATTATGCAAAGAGTGGTGGTGCTCGCCCTTGAGGCAATAAAAACAAACGTTGTAGCGCAAAATAAATATGCTTAAACGCTTGTTGATAGGCAACTAGACGGATTTGGATGCGGACCAGAACTTCTTTCACCCCAAATTCAGGCGGCAATACCAAATTGGCATACACCGTACAGTACTGACATTGGTGATTGGGATCGTGATGATCGTGTTGCGGCCTCGACACTTGAGCCTGTTCAAGCTGAGCTACATGATGCTGAGATGCATGGGCCGAATGGCTCTGCGAAGCTTGTAATTTAGGTAAGAGTAAGGCCTGAGTAATGGTTTCACAGACTGGCGCGATTTGATACTGCTTCGGAAGTAACGGCTGCAAGAAAACCGCAATCTGTAAACAGACCGCGGTTAAGGCAAGCAGCAAGCCACAACGAAACAGAGACAACATCTTTAAAAAAATTATCGCTTGACGCTAACTTTTTCTTTTTCGCGCTGGCGAACCACCTTTTCCACTTTTTCACGTGCGCGCTGACGCTTCAATGGTGATAAATAGTCAACAAAAAGTTTGCCATTTAAGTGATCCATTTCATGTTGGATACAAACAGCGAGAAGTTCGTCAGCTTCTAACTCAAATGCTTGACCTTCAAGGTTAATTGCCTCGATTTTTACGCGTGACGGACGCTCAACTTTGTCGTATATTTGAGGCACAGAGAGACAGCCTTCTTCATACGGCTGCGTATCTTCGGTCAGTGGAATGACTTTGGGGTTAATGAACACCATCGGTTGGTTTTTCTCTTCAGAGATGTCCATAACAATAAGCTGAATATGATGATCAACCTGAGTTGCCGCTAAACCGATACCCGGTGCCTCGTACATGGTTTCAAACATATCTGCTGCAAGCTGACGAATATCATCAGTGACTTCTTCGACTGGCTTGGCAATGGTACGAAGGCGGGGATCAGGAAAACTTAGAATAGGTAATAAGGCCATACTGTCGTCCTCACTTATGCCATTGATCAAAAAACCAACTGAAGGGAATGCTTGATCAAAAAATTGTGTGTAAAGTCGTTATTATAGCGCAACTACACACATAATTTTTAGGAATTATGATAATGAAAAAGGTTTTAAACGGCATACACTCATTTCATGCCTTGGGGTTAAAAAAACAACTGATTGCTGCTGCGATTTGTGCAGGACTGGGGATGGGAGTAAATTTTGCCCATGCAGCCAGCCCAAATGTCAGCCCACCCTCAGTTAAAGTCGGTGCCCCACACGTTTATGTGGTGAAAAAAGGCGATACACTTTGGGATATCTCAGGGAAGTTTTTAAGCAAGCCATGGCGCTGGCCAGAAATCTGGGCAAGCAACAAACATGTCAAAAATCCGCACTGGATTTATCCAGGCGATCGCTTGCTGCTGTGCAGCTTGAACGGTAAACCCTTAGTTGGTAAAGATGAAGGCGACGGTTGTGACGGAATTATCCGTCGTTATACGGGGAATACCTCAACATTACGCCCACAAGTGCGTGTCGAAGCATTGAACAACAGCGTTCCAGTGATTCCTCTGGCCGATATTCAACAATGGCTGGAACGTACTTCAGTTCTGCCAGCGGATGCCATTGCCAACACTCCTTATATCCTGGGCACAGCAGATAACCGTGTCATCGCTGGTAAAGGTCAGAGTGTTTATGTCCGAGGCAAAGGTCTGGAAAATGGCCAACGCTATGGGGTCTTCCGTGAAGGTGAACCTTATGTGGTCTTAGATCCAAATGGTAAAAAGCAGGTCCTTGGTGTTGAACTGACCCAAGTCGCTTCAGGCGTTACCATTCGCAATGAAAATGACATCACCACGCTTGAACTCACGGAAAGTTATAACGGCGAAGTGCGGCGTGGCGATCGGGTAATGGCCGAACAAGATGCCATGTTACCGACTTTATTCTATCCCGTTGATGCTCAGCAGATCAAAGACGGCGGCAAAATCATTCGGGTGATGGGTTCAATTGGTACAGCGGCCAAAAATGGCGTTGTAACGATTGATCGTGGCACCGCAGACGGCGTTGAAATCGGTCAGGTGCTCAGTGTCTACCAAGATGGTGAAATGATCAGAGACCCAAAAACCAAAGAAAAAGTTAAACTACCAGGTCAATATCTGGGAAGCATCATGGTCTTTAAGAGCTTTGATCGGATCAGCTATGCCTACGTGCTTGAAAGTGAACTGCCAATCAAGATTGGCTCAAATATTAAGCCACCCCGCCTCGATGACTGAGTAATTGCCGATGTTGAATCAACTATCACCACATCACTATCACACTGTGCTGGTGTGGTATTTGGTTCAACATTCACTCTCCAGTTTTGCCAAGCTTCAACAACATTTTGGTAATTGTGAACAAGCCACACAGCCACACCGTTTCTCTGAATGGTCACAACTGGGCTTACACGCCAATCACTTAAAACGTTTGGCGGAATTTCAAAGTCCTCAGGGTCAACAACAATTTAAACAGTTGCTTGATCAGGTGTGTAAACATAGTGATTTTATCCTGACTCCTGAAGATCTGGGCTATCCGACCCAATTACAGCCTTATGCAGACCGCCCCCCGATTTTATTTGGACAAGGTCAGGCACAAGCCTTATTACAACCGCAAATTGCCATGGTCGGTAGTCGTAAACCGAGTCCTCATGGACGACAAGTTGCTTATGATTTTGCCTATTATCTCAGTGAAAAAGGCTTCTATATCAGCAGTGGTTTGGCGCAGGGTATTGATCAAGCCGCGCATCAAGGAGCTTTAGCTCATCAACGTACCATTGCCGTGACGGGCACTGGTTTAGATAGCGTTTACCCTGCTCAGCACAAGCAATTGGCACAACAAATTACCCAATCAGGTGCTGTCATCACTGAGTTTTTACCCTCCACCCTGCCATTGCAACAGCATTTCCCAAGACGTAATCGAATTGTCAGTGGTTTGAGTCTGGGGGTATTGGTGGTCGAAGCTGCACTGAAAAGCGGCTCTCTCATCACAGCGAATGAAGCAGCCAATCAAGGCAAAATGGTCTTTGCGATTCCTGGACATATTTACAGTGAGCATCATCAAGGTTGTCATCAACTGATTCGGGAAGGTGCGATTCTGGTCGACCATCCCGAGCAAATCATTGAAGATTTAGCCTTGCCAACGCAATGGCAAACGCAACAACAAACCGTGGAAGCCATCAACTCTCCACCTAGCCTGCCAACCCATTTGATTGCGTTGTATCAAAGTCTAGACTGGGTCGGACAAGATATAGATCAACTGGCACAGCGCCATCCAATCACGACTGCAGCACTCACCGCTCAATTGATGGAGCTGGAATTACTCGGTTTATGCCTGCAACAAGCAGGCCGCTATTTACGTTGCCGCCCAATGCATTAAACTAGTCATATTCTCCCATTTGTTTTAGTTATCCTATGATTACTTCCTCTATTGCTGAAGCAGCACATCTATTAAAACAAGGGCAGGTTCTGGCTTATCCGACCGAAGCAGTCTGGGGCCTAGGCTGTGACCCCTTCAATGAGCAGGCATTTCAGGACATTTTGGAACTGAAGCATCGTCCCGTTGAAAAAGGGGTGATTTTATTGGCGGGACATATACAGCAAGTAGAACATTTATTGCAGGACTTAAATACAGACATCCGCCAGCAAGTGATCGCCAGCTGGTCTGATCGTCAGCCAACTGAACGTGCGACGACATGGCTATTGCCTGCAAATGCGTCTATTCCGACGTGGATTAAAGGACAGCATCCGCTAGTTGCAGTTCGGGTCACCACACATCCTCTCTGCATAAACCTCTGCCAGCAATTTGGTGGCTTTATTGTTTCGACCAGTGCCAACCCGACAGGTCTTGCACCTGCGCAGAGCTTAGACAGTGCACAGGTTTATTTTGGCAACAACTTAAATTACCTTCAAGGAGATTTAGGGTTGAGTAGCGAACCAAGTCGCATTTTAAATGCTTTAACCGGTGAAGTGATTCGTGCTTAATTAGGTGAATAGCGGACAAAAAAAAGCTCAGTTATATAGGGATAACTGAGCATAAAAAGGATGTGTATAAGCACATCCAGAGGGTTCATCAATTTGGTGAGCAACGTATTCATTATCCAATGAATCATCTTGCTATGTTTGCTATTATGAGGGAATAATCACATTTATACAAATATATTATTTATCTAACAAAAAGTGTGAAAAGCGTACAATTTTTGTCACTCCTACATTTTCAATAAAATTATATTGATATTTTTATTCAACTTTTTTTGATCATAAATTCAAGAGTTGTTAAAAATATATTTGCAAATCATATAGAAGACACGGCAAAAAAATTTTAATTTTAATTTTAGATGCTTAAAATCTGATAATAAATAGATGATCCAAGCTGATTCATCTATTGATCATCATAAAAATATTAAGGAATAAAGGATTTCCCCAATGATGCAGGTAAGTTCATTTGCAATAGTTTTTTATCACGTGAAATCAGGACCAGAACTAAAATCGTAACCACATACGGCAACGCAGCCAGTAATTCGACAGGCAGATCCAGACCCAACGCTTGCGCATGGAATTGTAAAATGGTGACACCACCAAATAAATAAGCACCGACTATCAATCGTGCAGGTTTCCAGACCGCAAATACCACTAGTGCAATGGCAATCCAACCACGGCCTGCTACCATATTTTCAACCCATAATGGCGTATATACCGTTGATAAAAATGCCCCACCTATTCCAGCCATTGCTCCACCGAACAACACGGCACCATAACGAATCAACAGTACTGGATAACCCATGGCATGTCCTGACTCTGGTGACTCGCCCACCGCTTTAAGCAATAAACCCAGCTTGGTTTTTGCCAAAATCCACCAAATGACAAAAAAAGATAAAATCGATAAATACACCATATAATTTTGGTGAAATAAAATCGGCCCAATAAAAGGGATCTCCGACAGGACGGGAATATCCAGTGCCTTTAGCCCCTCCAAACTGTTACTGACAAAATGTTGCCCCACGAAAGCGGATAACCCTACACCGAAAATGGTTAATGCAAGCCCACATGCAGCCTGATTAGCTGCGAGCGAAAGGGCCAAAATTGCAAAAATGAGTGCAGCACTCGCACCTGCAATGGCCCCTGCCAAAAGTCCTGCCGCAGGCCCTAGACCTGTGCTTGCACAAAAAGCAAAACCCGCAATGGCACCAATCAACATCATGCCTTCAACACCCAGATTAATCACCCCTGTTCGCTCTGCAACCAACTCACCCATTCCTGCAAAAATCAGGGGTGTGCCTGCGGCTAGAGTACCCGCCAAAATTGGAACTAAATCAATCATGTCTAACTCCTAAGCTGTTTCAATGGATGCAATCGAAGATGTATGCTTTTTCATTGTTTCAGACCTGCCAAACCGATAGCGATTTTCGATGAAAGCATCCGCAGCCAATAAGAAAAACAACAACATTCCCTGAAATAATCCTGTAATTGCCGCAGGAAGCTGTAGATTTAGCTGTGCGGTTTCTCCACCAATGTAGAGCAAGGCCATCAAAAATCCTGACAAAACAATCCCGATCGGGTTTAATCGTCCCACATACGCCACAATAATTGCGGCATAACCATAACCTGGGGAAATATTTGGATTGAGTTGTCCAACCGGACCTGCAACCTCACCAATGCCTGCAATACCTGCCATAAAACCTGAAATCATAAGACTAAACCAGATAGCCTGCTTTGCAGAAAACCCCGCGTAGCGTGCAGCATCAGGTGCTTGACCACCGACTTCAAGCTGATATGCAAGAAAACTGCGTTTACTAAACAGCCAGAATGCCAACACTGCAAAAATGGTCACCCCAATCACAGCATTGATTCGTGTGCCTTCAAATAAAATAGGAAATAAAGTTCCACCGTCGAACATAACCGATTGTGGAAAATTCATGCCTTCAGGATCTTTCCACGGCCCGTTAATCAAATACAGTAAAATAAATGTCGCAATATAATTCAGCATTAATGTGGTCAGAGTTTCTTGCGCATTAAAATGGGTTTTTAGTAATGCAGGAATAGCTCCCCATAAGGCTCCGCCAATTGCACCCGCAATCACCATAGAGGGTAAGACCCAGAATGCGGAGGTTCCCTGACAGGCAATGGCTAAACCACCGCCAAAAATTGCCCCCATAATAAGCTGGCCTTCAGCACCGATATTAAAAATACGGGCTTTAAATCCAACAGATAGGCCTAATGCAATTAAAATTAAGGGGCTGGCTTTAATAATCAACTCACTCCAGCCATACCAACTGGATAAGGGTTCAATAAAGAACACCAGAAATGCTTCAAGCGGATTTTTGCCTAAAATCATAAATAATAGGCCACCAATAGAGAATGTTGCCACCAAAGCAATTAAGGGAGAAAGCCACTTCATTAAAATCGATGGATGATCACGCGGTTCGAGTAAATGCATATGTAACCCCAGTTCAAATGATATAGACCTAAGCGGATGCGTCTAAAACGCTTGGACTTTGCGATTGCCGATGCAATCCGGACATCATCAAACCAATCGTTTCAGCATTGGTTTCATTCACAGGTTGAGCTTCACTTAGGCGACCTGCGGCCAAAACAGCAATTCGATCACTGATCTCAAATAACTCTTCCAATTCTTCAGAAATTACAATAATGGCGACACCCTGACGCGACAGATCAATTAGTGTTTGACGAACAAAGGCGGCTGCACCGACATCGACCCCCCAAGTGGGTTGGGCCACCAGCATAACTTTAGGCTGTTGCAAGATTTCACGACCTACGATGAATTTTTGTAGGTTGCCACCCGACAAAGAACGCGCGACAGCCGCCGTTCCAGAGGCCTTTACCGCAAATTTCTGCATACAGTCTTGTGCAAAATGACGCGCTTTTTCGTAATTGACCAATCCATAACGCACAAAACCTTGTCGAAATGCGGTCAGTAAAGCATTTTGAGTTAGACTCATCGCGGGAATAGCGCCTCGTCCCAAACGTTCTTCAGGCACAAAACCAAAACCCAGTGCGCGGCGCTGTCCCGCATTTAAATGGCCGATCGCCCGTCCCTCTAACATTACGCAGCCTTTTGCAGTCGTTATTTCGCCAGACAAGGCCGTCAACAGTTCGGCTTGCCCATTTCCTGAAATACCTGCAATCCCCAGAATCTCTCCTGTTTTCACACTAAGCTGAATATGTTCGAGCGAGGTTCCAAAAATATCAAGTGCCTGAACATTGAGCTGTTTCACTTCAAATATAGGCTTACTCTCGCCTACATAAACAGGATGTTCATAAGCAGGAAGATCACGCCCAATCATCATCTTAGCCAGACTCACGGTACTTTCCTGTTTAGGAATAGCAGTTCCTGTCACGGTTCCACCCCGTAAAATAGTAGCGCAATCACATAAGCTCTGTATCTCATGGAGTTTATGACTGATATATAAAATTGATACCCCTTCACTGGCTAAACGGCGTAACGTTTCAAACAAGATTAATACCGCTTGAGGCGTGAGTACCGAAGTAGGTTCATCTAAAATTAACAATGATGGGTTTTGCAATAAACAACGTACAATTTCAACACGTTGTCGCTCTCCAACCGATAAACTATAAACGGTTCTTTTCGGATCAATGGGCAATCCATACTTTTCAGAGACTGCAATGACGCGCTTGGATAATACGTTTAGATCAAATTTTTCATCCAGACTCAGGGCAATATTTTCCACTACCGTCAACGTTTCAAATAAAGAAAAATGTTGATACACCATACCGATTCCCAAACGTCGGGCCGCAGCAGGACTTTCGATCGTGACAGAGCGACCATTCCAGACAATTTCTCCTTCATCAGCCTTGACTGCCCCATAAATAATTTTCATCAGGGTACTTTTGCCTGCCCCGTTTTCACCCAATACTGCATGGATTTCACCGGGTGCGACCTGTAAATTAATATGGTCATTGGCCACTAAACTGCCATACTGTTTCGTTATATTGATTAACTCCAGACGATTTTTCTGCAAGATAGGTGCAGGTCTGCTGGTGCTCATATTCAAGTCTGGATTAACAGAGATTTTATCGGTCGGTAAAGCCATCAGGTCATCTCTTTAGCTCATGTGATTAGAGAGAAGCAAGGGGCATGCCATGCTGCAATCACTTTATTTTGTGGATCATATTTAAATAAAAAATCTGTTTAGTGACTTAATTCAGTCCAAAACCCTTGATGTGCTTGCGCTGCTTCTTCACTCAAACACGGCCCAATGACCCTGATTTCGCGTTGTCCACTAGCAAATACCTGACGACAAGGTAAAGATAATGTCGGGTTTTCTGGGTGATTCCCTGTAATTTCGAGGAGTTGTGTTTCACTCATGCCATAGACGACCCGACCAATGCCGGTCCAATAAATCGCACCAGAACACATCGCACAGGGTTCAGCATTGGTATATAAAGTACAGTTACGCAACTGTTCCAATGACAAAAGTCGTGCGGCCTGCCCTGCTGCAACAGTTTCAGCATGACGGGTGGGATCACCCGTCGGAGGTAATGAATTATTGCCTGCCTGAGTGACAACCTCGCCTAGTGCATTCACCACAATTGCAGCAAAGGGATGCAAGCCTTGCAATTTAGTTTGTTCTGCCAATTCAAACGTTTTTCTTAGAAAAAACAGATCTTGCGCTGTTGCCTGATCATTTAATGTCATTTTGATGTCTCTTTTAATTCAATAACGATTGATCTTAAAGACGGAGCGTAAGTAAAAATTTTCTATTTAGGCTCTATCTGCATCATTGCCGATATTTTTAAAAATGATAGTCAACCCGAACCATTGGTGTACTGGCCGTGGCACCTTTTCCTGCAAAGCCATCGCTGTCACTGCCAAATTTATTTTTCCAATACTCATAGCCTGCGCCTGCGCGTAACTTGCTGCCTTTTAACCCAATAACTGGGCCCAAGTCATACATCACACTTACATCAATATGGGTTTCAGCTTTTGTATCACCACCAGACTCATTTTTTCCTTTTGAATCAATCCAAAGTGCATATCCTTCAAAAGATAGCGGTGTTTTTCCAATTGGAATGCCCCATGTAAACTGTGCAGCAGCATGAGTGTCATAGGTGTAACGCCCCGAAGAATACCCAAATCGCGGGGTATCTGATGAAGGATCATTACTTTCAAATAATGCCAATACGCTAAAATCTAGAAAACCAGGCACATCAAATTGAATAGTTGGCCCTACGACCCACATACGTTTTTTTGAACCATAACTATCATTTTTAGTGTTCCAGTCCAGCCCCAATGTTAAACCTGCACCACGAATGTAACCTGGTACAGATAAATTTGTTTTAGTAATGGCGCCAACATCCAGATAACGACGAATGACCACATAGGCTTCCTGAGTTCCTTTAGCATTGGATTGAGTGCTATTCGGTTCATCATCTGACTGAAGCAAATCGACATTAAAGAAATTTGAACCATACTTATCACCACTGGCATGGGTCAGATTAAAAATTTGTTTGGTGATATCGGTACGACTGCCATCTGAATCATTTTTATACGGTTCTGCAAATTGTGATCCATAACGCCATCCAATAGAGGTATCGCTCCATGTGGAAGCCTGTACAGATTGCATGGTTCCAATTCCCCCCAGAATAGTAGCCATAGCAGTCATTAGCGTTTTTAATGCATTCTCTTGTTGGAATACCTTCATTGCACATTTCCCCTTATCATGTTCTCAAGATCAAAGCTCACAATATTCATCTCAAGACTCATAATGATGGCTTTTCAAAAATCACGTTTGCCCAATGCAAAACGATCTGACCCTGTGATAAAGGCAAATTTCCTACCAAAGATTGGCATATTAAAAATGTGCAATGTTGCTTATGTTAAAACAGATATAAACAATAAGATGATTGTTTTGAACCGATGTCATGAAATCACAGACAGAATTTAGCACAGGAAAATGAGCGTTATCTTCCTGTGCTTAAGCAGAAGTAATTGAGACAATGAGCTTAGATATTGGTTAATTGACCACATGACTATCGTTTCTCAGAACCGAAATCACCAACTCTCTGAACCAGCGAAACTCAGGAGAACGATGCTGACGTTCATGCCAAAGTAGATAATAGGAAATTTTGGGAAACTGGATTGGCGCATCGGAAATAGTCAAAGGCAATAATGCACTATAATGGCGAGAAAATGAGCGCGGCGCAGAAAAAATCGCGTCAAGTTGTAGCAGCATATAAGGAATCATTCCAAAGTACGGAATAAATGCCACAATATTACGTTTTAGGCGTTCTTTGGATAAATGTAAATCGATAACTCCACGTTGCCCAACGGTATAAGGTGTTGGAGCAATATGATCAGCATTAAGATAATCATCCATCGACAAGGTCTTATGCGCCAGAGGATGTGACTTACGCAGCAAACAGACCACTTCATCCTCGAACAATGGAGCAAGCCGTAAATATTCAGGAGGCTGTGGCCAGTTACCAATCACCGCATCGTACATACCACTTTCCAATGCGTGTGCATAATCTACATTATGTCCCATGGAATGCATGATGACCGTGCAATGGGGTGCTTCAACATGAATCCTGCGAAGAATTTCACCAATCGCGATGGGGTTTAAATAGTCCGATGCTGCCAGATTAAATATCTGACGCGATTGTGCCGGATCAAAATTAACTTGTTGGGTGGCAATTAATTCAAGCTGGCTTAATACCTGACTCACTGGCTCGAGTAAGGATAAACCACGCTCAGTAGGGGTCATGCCATTACGGCTACGCACCAAAAGCTGATCACCTGTGATCTCCCTTAATTTTTTTAAAGCGGTACTAATGGCCGGTTGTGATTGATTTAGTCGTTTGGCTGCATTAGAGACACTTTTTTCTGTTAAAAGCATATATAAAACTTGCAGCAAATGTGCATCTAATGCTTCCCATTTATTTGTAGGATGAATCACCAATCTGTCCTTATCTAAGATCACCCGAGTCCATAGGCAAAATTTATACCATCTCTGGGCTACAATAAGGCAGAACGATTCATAATGATGAAAATAAAAACGATTTTTACGATTTATCTCAGTTGATAGCCAATAAACCAGCCATTGGAATAAATTTTGGTTGATGGCGAATATGATTGATCCAACGACGAATGTGTAAAAAAGGCAGCAAACTTACACCCGCATCCCAAGCCAATGCAACTTGAGGAAATACAATCAAGTCAGCGGCCGTCAGTTGCCCACGCAATAAATAACGGTGTCCGCAAATGGTTTGCTCACATAAATGATCATCCAGCTCACGGAACTGCTGCGCTGCCTGCTGAAGTAATCTTTTCTCATCTGTCAAAAATTGATCCATTGTCAGACCGGCCTGACGTAATTGTCCCAAACTCAGTTTGAGTTTCTCATTAAAATCATGCCACTCCTGTATTTGCGATGACAAATAAACTGGTATCCATTGAGATTGTGTTCCTGTTAATTCAATTAAATATTGAAAGATAAACATCAGCCCAGATATGTTTGAAGAAGAATCTAATAAAACTGGCGATTCAAATTGATTATCGAACTGTTCAACATCTGCATATACAGACTGGTAAGGAAGTTGTAAAAACTCAAGTAACAAACGTACGCTATAGCAATCTGTCGATAATGGATCATCGGCAAAATTTAGAGGCAATGTTGATAGATTCACGTTCATACCACTTGCTCCGTTTGTATGCTTTTATGTACTCCATAGCTCCAATTCTTGGTGATCAGCCATTTGCGATATGCAGTCGCCAGTGCATCAGCTTTGGTCGGAATTTCCAGTTTGTCCAAAGGAAGTTTTAAAGGCACATGATTTTCCAGAATCGGTTTGTCCTGAGTAAAAATTTTCTGCTGAAATAAAACCATATCGGTCATGCTGCTCGTCTGATCATCCAAAATCATCAGCAAATGCGCCCGAATATGAGTTTCACTCAGGGGTTGAATAAAAAGACACACTACATCAGCAGGAATAATCCCCTTAGCCGCAGTATTCACTTTATATAAAATCGCGTTTAAGGGGGAAGCAACGCGATAGATATATTCAGTTTCCTGCGGCTGGGGTGAACTCGGTGCGGCAAGTGGTTGCGTAAAAAAACACTCCGTTGCCCAGATTTCATCGACATCTTCACGCCATTCAACGTGATAGGGTTTGACTGCAGTTTCTGGTTCAGCTCCCAAAATACCAGTATGGACATACGGAAAATGTGCCATATCCAGAAAATTTTCTATGCCACGTAGTGGTGAAGTGCGTACCCCGTAAGCACCACACGGCACACGGCGTGCCTCTACAACCTCATATTCATCAAGCTGAAATAATGGTTTTTTTTCAGTTCCGACACATAACCATACAAACCCAAAAGCCACTTGCACAGCCAAATTCAACATGTCTACATCGAGTGAATCGAACTTCACCTGATAAACATGGACATCATTGATGATATCTCGATGGATCGTTAAAATTTGTCCATCCAGACATGTTTTTATCTGCTGGCACCGAACGAATTCCTGCTCTGACGCAACCACAATCCATTCCCCCATCAAACTAGATGAAATCATCTGCGAATACTGCTGTGTATTAGGCATGGCTGAGTTTCTCCGACTCCAGATTTTCTCGCATCTGTCTTAATAAAGGATAACATTGAGTAGGCTTTGCGCTTTGTAATAGCATGGCATGTACCGTTACAACATTGGTCTGTGTCGGCGTGAGATAAATACGCAATCTACGATCTGCTGCATCATCTCGCCAACTCAATCCATTATGCATAGCGCATTCAGTCAAACCCGCTTCCAATAAATAATCTTGTACTTGAGGGAGTGTGACCGAGATAGTGACAGACCCTGCATAGACTAATTGTATTTCCTCAAATAAAGGATCAATGTCAGGTAAAGCATCTTCGCCATACCAGATCAGGCCTGAATTTTCCATGACTGCATAAGATCTTGCACATACACTTTTCGGTGCGCGCTGTTCAGGCTGAGCAGGAATACGCTGACAATGCCCATCTTCTGCGGCAAACTGCCAACCGTGATAGGCACAGACCAGACTTTCACCCTGTACCTGCCCCAAACTTAAACGCACACTACGATGTGGACAACGGTTTTCCCAGATTTGAACATGACCCTGCATGGAACGCCAGACAGCAACATCTTTCCCCCTCACCAGAACCTGCTCTACCTCACCTGTTTCGATCAGTATAGAAGGGACTAACGGAATCCATTGACCTGTAATCATGCCCATTTTCCTCAATATAACTTAAACCACTTTGCCCAATTTTTATTTTGGCAATACACCTTGCACGCCTTGTACATAGAAGTTCATTTTGTCGAGTTGCGCTTCGGTATAAGCACTCCCCGCCTTAACAAATTCTTTACCTGCCTGTGTATATAGAGGGCCAGCAAATGGATTCAATTTGCCTGCTTTAATCGCATCACGACGAGCTAATACCATCTTTTTGGCATCCGCAGAGACCGCTGTGCCAATATTTTCAACATTGATCGTGCCTTCTTTTACACCAGAGTAGATCGGTGCATTGCTCCATTTTTTCGCAGCAACATCTTTCAGCACTTTGTCGTAAATCGGATCCCAATGTAGTACCGCAGCACCCAATTGCGCATCGCCACCAAATTTACCCATATCTGAGTTCCAACCTAAGCCCCAAACACCTTTTTGTTTGGCTGCCTGAACAACTGCTGGCGAATCAGTATTTTGTAATAACACATCACAACCTTGTGAAATCAAAGCCAATGCAGCATCACGTTCTTTACCCGGATCAAACCATGAACTCACCCAAACCACCTGTGTCGTGATTTTTGGATTAACACTACGCGCGCCAATGGTAAAAGCATTGATATTACGCACTACTTCTGGAATGGGGTAAGAACCGACAAATCCAATTTTATTGGTCTTACTTTTGCTTCCTGCCAATACACCCAGTAAATAAGCCCCTTGATAGGTACGGATATTGTAGTTACCCATATTCTTACCAGACTTATAGCCCGTCGCATGCATAAATACGGTATTCGGATAAGTACGTGAAACTTTTTCCATCGCATTCATATAGCCAAATGACGTTCCGAAGATCACTTTATTGCCTTGCTGTGCTAGATTACGAAATACTCGCTCCGCATCTCCTGTTTCAGGCACATTGGCAACAAAGGTGGTTTTTACTGCTCCTTTCAGATCTTTTTCGGTGCGAATGCGAGATTGGTCATGTGCATATGTCCAGCCATGATCACCTGGCGGACCAATATAAACAAAAGCTGCTTTGAGTGGATCAGCCGCATAAGCTGCAGTCACCATTGTTGCTGTTGTCGATAGAGCCCCTACGGTGAGTAAACCACTACTAGCCGCACAAAATGCGGTCTTTTTAAATTTTGAGAATAATTTTGAAAATAAACCCTGCGGGCTTTGATCGTGTAACGTATTTGGATTTTTGTTCATTTCAATAGGCATCGCATTACCCCAATTTTGTTATGGTATAAACGCCAGAAAATAAAATTGCTCGAATCACAATGATCTATTTTCCAGAATACATAGAGGTAAAATGCAACGTTTGCGCCAACATTCAGTTTAATATTTTTAATTGATCATTTTTAAATAAAGGTTATACAAAAATTAAAATAGATCACTCTTTAAATTAAAAATAAAATTCATAACAATCAAATTGTTAAAATAAATTTTTTTAGCAACCGCTACTTTCTCTTACGGCGCAATAATCGCTCCAAAAAGTAATTTCTTGATCGTGATAATTATTTTGCACAAGTGTGGAACATCTAGGACCCACACCTGCTTCAAAATCGTATTTCTAATTCCGAAGTAACTGCGCTACCTTTGCAGGAGTTTTCTTCTGTGCCATGACAATACCGATCAGAATCATGATCCCACCAATGCTATGATAAACAGTCCAATGTTCCGACAACCACAGGCTGGCAATAATTGCGGTAAATACAGGCATTAAATTCATAAAAATACTGGTACGGTTTGGGCCAATCGCCTGTACCGCCACCATCCATAATAAAGGTGCAATCAGCGATGGAAACACCCCTGCATAGAAAACACTGGCTGCATTTTCAGCATTAATCCCATCTAGGCCAAGCCAGAGTAGAAATGGCAGGTGATACAACAATGCAAACGCAATTTGTACATATAGACTGGTCAGCAATGGCAATTGCAGCTGCCATTTTTTTAGAAAAACCCCATAAAAGGCATAGAACCCGACAGCGAGTACCATCACCGCATCGCCCCAGTGTCCGCCCTGTGCAAACAAACTGGAAATATGCCCTTGGCTCATGACATAGATCAAGCCAGCAAAGGACAACAGACTGCCAAAAATCGCAAAACGGTTTGGTGCATCTTTTAAAATGAAATAAGAGATAAAAATGGTAAATATCGGGACAAAGGCATTCACAATGCCCATATTGGTTGCGGTGGTATAATGCGCTGCGGTATAAGAAAGACCTTGATACAACACCATCCCAAAAGCACTCAACACCGCTAATTTAGGCAGGTATGGCACAATTAAACTGCGCTGTTTCCATACCTTGGGCAACATGAATGGTGTTAAAATCAGAAAAGCCACAAACCAACGATAAAAACTAATACTGACGGGTGAAATATAATCAGCCACATAACGAGTCACCGCAATATTCAGCGACCAAATCAAGACGGCAATCAAGGGCAAGACAAAGGCCCATTTTTGGTATTTACTCAACTGACCCATCATTTTCTCACAATATCTCAGCAATGCTATATTGTGAAAGATGTCCAAAATAATTGAAATATTGAATTTCAGACATTTATATCGCGCTCACGACATCTGTTATGCTTAGAATAGCTCCCAAGCACGCATGGCGTGTTCAACCACCCGATGCAATTGTTCAACCGTCGCACCATCGCGTGCCTGAATAGTTAGCCCCTGCACAACCGTTGCATAAAAGTCTGTCATTTCCTGTAAAGGCGCTGTTGCTGGCAAATCCCCGTTGGCAACGCCCTGCTCTAAACGTTCAAACAGTTTTTGCTTGGTCTGCAAACGTTTTTCCAGAATATTGTGTTGCACCGCCTGTGCATTGTCCGAGCAGTTCATGGTTGCAACCACCAACATACAGCCTGCTGGTTTATTGGGTTGAGCCAAACGTTTGACGTTGTCATATAAATAAAGCTCAAATGCAACTTTGGCGGTTTTGGCTTCTAAAAAAATAGGAATTATCGGGCAAGCTTCATGTGCCAAATAATAATCGATGCATTTATAAAACAGCCCAGCTTTATCACCAAAACTGCTGTATAAACTCGGGGCAGTCAGCTCTAGCGCTTGTGTCAAATCACTGATTGACGTAGCTTCATAACCATGCTCCCAAAATAACAACATTGCTTTTTCCAAAGCCTGCTGCTCGTCAAAACACTTCGGACGACCACGCTTCTTTTTCAAGCTATCATCACATGGTGTTGGCAGAGGATCAGGTGCATTTGTCATAACAGTCACAGGTATTTTCATAACGATCACTATCAAACTAATTGACGCAGCAACATTAATCAACTATTTTATTTTATAGCGATCATTATAAAACTTATTATTTTTAAATTTTATTGTTATCCGACTAACAATAAACGGAATTTTTATGGAAAACTCATCTGCAACTGAGATCAGCTCACTGGAGTCAAACCCTTCGCAAGGGAACTGGCTCGCGCTGCTTTCAGTGACATTCAGTGCCTTTGCTTTAGTTACGGGTGAATTTCTTGCCATTGGCGTACTCAACGACATCGCACGGGATTTCCAGATCTCAGTGGGAACAGCGGGTCTCACGGTTTCGTTAACTGCAATTGTGGGTATGTTCGCTGCTGTGCTGATTCCAATTTCAGCGAAGACACTCGATCGACGTAATTTGCTCTTGCTGCTCACTCTGTTCATGATTGTTGCCAATCTTCTTACTGCATTTGCGCCTAACTTTCTCCTGCTTTTAGTCGGGCGCATTATTTTGGGCGTTGCTGTTGGAGGCTTCTGGGCCACTGCGGTTGCTTTAAGCGGCCGTCTTGCACCCCCTCATTTACCCATTGCCAAAGCTACCGCATGGGTCGCGTTCGGAGTCACTTTAGCCAGTGTATTGGGTGTTCCCATGGGCACCTGGCTGGCTCAATATAATGGCTGGCAAACCTCTTTCACGGCGATTTCATTGATGGGGATATTCCTGTTTATATTCCAGTATCTATACCTGCCTCAATTGAAACCCGCATCTTCCCTACGCTGGAAAGAGCTTCCGATCCTGCTACAACATCAGGCTGCACGTAAAGGACTGATTATCTTTCTTTTTATGGGTTTCGCACATTTTGCAGCTTATAGTTATTTTTCTGCCTTTTTTAAGCATGAACTGGATTTCTCTGAGGGCTTGATTAGCCGTTTACTGCTGGTCTATGGGATCGCAGGGATTTTTGGCAATATTTTTGCGGGCTACCTCGGACAGATCAATATTCGTTATACCTTCGCAGTGAGTGGTATTGCCTTCTTGTTTGCCTTTCTCAGCCTGCCGCTGTTTGGCACCCATATCATCTCTGCAATCATATTGACTGCCGTGTGGGGCTTCGCTTATGGCATTATTCCAACTGCAGTCAACATCTGGATGTTTACCCATGCACCCGAAGCCGTTGAAAAAGGCATGCCTATGGTAACATTGACCTTTTTAATCCTGATTGCGCTAGGCAGTATGTTTGGCGGCATTATCGTTGATTATTTTAATGGTACGATCTTATTTTTTGCCATGCTGCCCTTGGTCTTCTGTTCTCTGGTATTGATCTTTACGCTGGCACGCGGCTTAAACAATCCTAAAAACCATTATCAAAACAATAATACAGGCTGAGATGGAACCTGTCTGTGATCAATGATGAATGGTCGCCGCTATAGTACGATAAGTTAAGGCGACCGTATTGATTGCTTTCTGTTCCAGCATCCATTTCCCCGACCATGCAAATTTATAATAAGCCTTACAGATATTTTTATAATGATCACTATAAAAACATTTGACGACCTTCTATTTATGCACTATTTTATTTTATAGCGATCGTTATAAAAAATTAATCAATTCTTCACCCTTTTGTCATGCTACTGACAAATAAGGATATTCACATGGAACAATCCACCTCTTCAGACACCCGACCCACTGAAACTACACAAGGAAGCTGGTATGCAATTTTAGCGGTAGCTGTTGCTGCCTTTGCACTGGTCACCAGTGAATTCTTACCTGTGGGCGTCCTCAATAGTGTCGCGACCGACTTGAATATTTCAGTAGGCACAGCGGGATTAATCATTACCTTACCTGGTGTTATGGCTGCAATTGCAGCGCCGCTCTTGCCCATTTCCGTGAAACAGCTTGATCGACGCTATGTATTGATCTTGCTGACCGCAATTATGGTGATCGCCAATACCATTACTGCTTTTGCAGATAGCTTCAATGTGTTATTGCTTAGCCGCTTGGTACTGGGGATTTCAATTGGCGGCTTCTGGGCCACCGCCATCGCGTTAAGTGGCAAACTTGCACCCGCACATTTGCCAATTGCCAAAGCTACTGCGATTGTCATGGCTGGTGTTACTTTTGCTACTGTACTCGGTGTTCCAATCGGGACTTGGCTCAGTGAATTCTATGGTTGGCGCAGCGCCTTTGGAATTACCGCTGCCATCGGCTTAGTGGTGTTAGTACTGCAACTGATTTTCTTACCTGCACTAAAACCTGAATCTGCCATTCATTTACATGATCTGCCCGCCCTACTCCGTACACCAAAGGCGCGTAGTGGTATGTTGATTGTCCTGTTAATTGGTCTAGCTCACTTCTGTGCCTATAGTTATTTAGCGCCTTTCTTTAAAAATATTGCAGGCTTTGATGGTACCACCATCAGTTCATTGTTGTTGCTCTACGGTATTGCAGGTATTTTTGGTAATGCATTTGCTGGCTATAGCGGCAATTTAAATGTGCGCTATACGCTCGCCTTTGTCGGGATCTGTTTTGTAATCGTATTTTTCGGCTTCCCGATTTTCGCGACTCACCAGTTTGGGGCAATTGTATTGACTGCTTTATGGGGGTTTGCATTTGGTGCTTTCCCGACTTCAGCCAATATCTGGATGTTCGTGCATGCCCCTCACGCTGTTGAAAAAGGTATGCCGCTATTTGTAGGGATGTTCCAAGTGATGATTGCCACGGGTTCATTACTCGGCGGCTATGTGGTTGATCATTTCAATGAAAATATCTTAATTTATGGTGTAATTAGTTTTGTTGCCTTGGCATTGATCAGTATCTTCACTTTGGCCAAAGGCTTGAATAACCCCAAAGTGACTTTCGAAAATTAGCATGAGATCCTCAAATGAAGCGTGATGTTGCTGAACAATTTCCATTCTTGCACGGTATAGAAGTCCATGAATTTCTGTATCAAAAGGATGATATTGTCACACCTCATTCTTCACTTTGGGGCGATTTCAATTTCAGTCTGAATGGGACTTTAGAGTTTGATATTGAAGGTAAATATTACCTATCACCCCCCTGTTATGGATTATGGTTACCCCCACGAACCGAACATCAATCACTGCCGGTTGAGCATGAAATTCATTATATCTGTATTCGTCTACATCCGAAGTTTGGCGATTTTTTGGGTGCTGAATGCCGTTGTTATAGTATCGAACCATTTTTGCGGGCCTTGGTACTGCAGATCCTTGAGCAGCAAAAACAGGCTGCTGCGCCTGAATATCGTGAACATCTGCTTCAAGTTCTGTTGGATCAACTGAAACAAGCACCCGCTTATTCTCATTACCTCCCACAAAGTAGCCACCCGATCTTGGCTCCTATTCTGGAAAGACTGGCAGATCCAGATCAATTTAATCAAAGCCTGCAACAGCTCTTACAACAGTTTCCAGTCAGCGAACGACATGTATTACGCCTTAGTCAGCAGGAATTACAACTTTCATTATCTGAATGGCGTAATCGCGCCAAAATCATTTTTGCCATCAATCAGATTCGGCAAGGCATGACCATCAAGCAACTGGCTTTTACGCTGGGCTATCATCATAGCTCCAGCTTTATTGAATTCTTCAAACGCTATACCGGGCAGACGCCAATTCAACTCAAAAATTCAGCAGTCTAAAACAAATCTTTGGTTTTACTTATTATTTGTATGGATTCATATCAAGAGGATTGCACTCTGAAGCAATAGCAGTTAAAACAAACAGGTCTTGTCACAACAACAAATTAGGACGCATTCCATGAGCCAGTCGGTTTATCACATTCCTGTTAAGGACATCAAAGGTCAAGAGGTTGATCTTGCTCAATATCAAGGCAAAGTTCTGCTTATCGTTAACGTCGCATCAAAATGCGGTTTAACCCCACAGTATGAAGGTTTAGAAAAACTCTATCAGGCCAAGAAAGAACAAGGCTTGGAAATTCTGGGTTTCCCTGCCAATAACTTCTTGGAACAAGAACCAGGTACGAATGATGAAATTCAACAATTCTGTTCTTTGAATTATGACGTGCACTTTCCGCTATTTGCCAAAATCTCGGTTGCAGGTGATGACAAACATGCATTATATCAAACCCTTACTCAAGCCATTCCTGAACGTATTGGCGAAGGGCCATGGTGGAAAGATCTCGTGGATTATGGTTTAACCCCAAATAATCCGCCAGAGGTGTTATGGAATTTTGAAAAATTTCTCGTGAATAAACAGGGTGAAATTGTCGCTCGTTTTGCACCAGACATCACTGCAGATGACGAGCGTATTGTCAGTGCCATTGAAGCTGAATTGGCCAAATAAACTTTAAAAACATATAAAAAAGAGCAGTTGATCTGCTCTTTTTCTATTTGAATTCCCTCTCTCCATATGATCGTCTGCCATCAAACTGTTGCAGAATTGCAAAAATCACTTTTTTCTCCACACTTTCTCACTATAGTGACTTCCCTCTTATAATCTGGTGTGTTCAGCCATGATGGAAAAGCGATCTATCAAAGCCATTCTCACAACATCTACACTTGCCGCAGTGCTTGCCTTGGTCGGTTGTGACCAAACACCACAGGACAATCAACAGGCTGAACAATCCACTGAGCTGGAGCAATCCATCAGCACACCAGAAGATCAACAAGGTCACAGCTCAACTGCGCAGCAAAGCCAGAATTTAAGCCGTGGCAATATGCTCAATATTGCCCGTGATATTGCCAAGCTTCAGATCGAAACCGATGACTATGTCACGCTGCTGAAACAATCGCAAAGCAATCTAGAGCAGGCGATCCAGGATAAGAATGCACAGAAGTTACAAAGCACCACAGGTGAGTTAAATCAGCAACTGCATAACTTGCACGACGCCTTATTGTCATTGAATCTCAGAAGTGATGAAGTCGATCAGATCCGCCAAAGCCTATTGGCTGCCAATCAGCAGCTGTTAAATATGCCTCTCTTGCATGGTCAAACCGACCTTTCAAAAATTGATTTTGCCAAGATCGAGAAACAGTTTAATAGCATTCAAATGGACATGGTGAAACTGGCCACTTTGATATTGGGCAATCATAAAGCCGATTCGAATGCCTAGAGATTAATTCTTTTAATTTTCAATTTGCGATAAAAAAGCCACCTGACGGTGGCTTTTTTAATCTCGAACCTGCAGTAATTAAAGTGCGCGGTTTTTGATTTTACGAATTGTTTCAAGCTGGCCTGAGATCTCTGAAAGAGATGCCAATGCCGCAGCTGAGTCCAAATCACTCTTTTGATTGGCTAACAATGCTTCAGCTTGTTTACGAGCTTCCATAATTGCAGCTTCATCCAAGTTGTCAGCGCGAATTGCAGTATCTGCAAGTACGGTCACAACGTGAGGTTGAACTTCTAACACACCGCCTGATACATAAACGATTTCTTCTGTACCATTTTCCAACTGAACACGAATCGGGCCCGGTTGGAGCAAAGTTACGAGTGGCGCATGTCCTGGTAAAATACCAAGCTCACCGCCCGCACCTTTTGCGATTAACATCGTAACTTGTCCAGAGTAAATCGACTCTTTAACACTTACAACATCACATTGCATAGTCGCCATGAGAATCTCCTTAAATTAGAGTTGCTAATTAAAGTTTCTCGGCTTTAGCAATCACTTCGTCAATACCACCAACCATATAGAACGCTTGTTCTGGGATGTGATCGTATTCACCAGCTAATAGACCTTTAAAGCCACGAATCGTTTCTTTAAGTGGTACTAATTTACCAGGCGCACCCGTAAATACTTCAGCAACATGGAACGGTTGAGAGAAGAAACGTTGGATTTTACGTGCACGGTAAACAACCAATTTATCTTCTTCAGCTAACTCGTCCATACCCAAGATTGCGATGATGTCTTTAAGCTCTTTATAACGTTGCAATACGTTCTGTACAGAACGTGCAATTTCATAATGCTCAGCACCAACCACTAATGGGTCTAACTGACGTGAAGTTGAGTCAAGTGGATCGATCGCTGGATAAATACCAGAAGATGCGATGTCACGGCTCAATACAACAGTAGCATCTAAGTGAGCAAACGTTGTTGCAGGCGATGGATCTGTTAAGTCATCGGCAGGTACGTATACTGCTTGGATCGATGTGATCGAACCAGATTTAGTCGACGTAATACGCTCTTGAAGAACACCCATTTCCTCTGCAAGTGTCGGTTGGTAACCTACTGCAGATGGCATACGACCTAACAATGCTGATACTTCAGTACCCGCAAGTGTATAACGGTAGATGTTGTCGACGAATAATAATACGTCACGACCTTTACCATTTTCGTCTTTTTGATCACGGAAGTATTCAGCCATGGTCAAACCAGTCAACGCTACGCGTAAACGGTTACCTGGTGGCTCGTTCATCTGACCGTAGACCATTGCTACTTTGTCAAGAACGTTAGAATCTTTCATTTCGTGATAGAAGTCGTTACCTTCACGAGTACGCTCACCAACACCAGCAAACACAGATAAACCTGAGTGAGCTTTCGCGATGTTGTTGATCAACTCCATCATGTTAACGGTTTTACCAACACCGGCACCACCGAACAGACCAACTTTACCACCTTTCGCGAACGGGCAGAGTAAGTCGATGACTTTAATACCAGTTTCTAAAAGATCAGTCGAAGCTGCTTGTTCAGCATAAGAAGGGGCTTGACGGTGAATCGGCAAACGCTCTTCAGTCGCTACAGGACCTGCTTCATCGATAGGGCGACCCAATACGTCCATGATACGACCAAGTGTCGCTGGACCTACTGGAACAGAAATCGGTGCATTTGTGCTAGTTACATTTAGGCCACGTTTAAGACCTTCTGTAGAACCCATTGCGATGGTACGAACAACACCATCGCCAAGCTGTTGCTGAACTTCTAATGTAGTTTCAGTACCGTCAACTTGGAGAGCGTCATAGATCTTAGGAACGCTATTGCGCTCAAACTCGACGTCGATAACCGCGCCGATGATCTGAATGATACGACCGCTACTCATTGCTGTCTCCTCAATTCAAACTTAATAATGTTAAACGGCAGCGGCACCGCCAACGATCTCGGAAATTTCCTGAGTAATCGCGGCTTGACGCAGCTTGTTGTAAATGAGCTGTAGGTCTTTAATCAATTGTCCTGCGTTGTCTGTCGCTGCTTTCATCGCGACCATACGAGCTGACTGCTCACATGCAACGTTTTCAATCACACCTTGATAAACCATAGACTCGATATAGCGAACCAACAAACCATTTAACAATTCTTCTGCTTCTGGTTCGTAGAGATAGTCCCAACCATAAGTACGGTTGAGGTCATCGCCTTCTTCTGCCGGTGCTAAAGGAACAAGTTGTTCAACTTTAGGCTGCTGAGTCATTGCATTGACAAAGCCATTTGATACGAGGTAGATACGATCTAATTCGCCCTTATCAAATGCATCAAGCATAACCTGCACTGAGCCTGTTAACTGTTCCAAACTCGGCGCATCGCCAAGTTGGGTCGTTGCACCAAGCACTTTACCGCCGTAATTCTTAAAAAACGAAACCGCTTTTTGACCAATCAAAGCAAATTCAACTTCAATTGACTGCTGTTGTTGTGCTTTGACATGCTGCACAACTTTCTTGAACAAGTTAATGTTCAAGCCACCTGCCAAACCACGATCTGAAGACACTACGATATAGCCAACACGCTTAACTGGGCGTTCAACCATATAACGGTGTTTGTATTCAGGGTTTGCTTGGACCAAGTGAGCAATTACACGGCGCATATTATCGGCATACGGACGGCCCTGAGCCATGCGCTCTTGCGCACGACGCATTTTCGAAGCAGCTACCATTTGCATCGCGCGAGTAATCTTTTGCGTGCTCTTGATACTAGCTACTTTGGCGCGAATTTCTTTTAAATTTGCCATACGCTTAACCTAGTATTCGAAAGCTCTTTCGAGCTTCCGAAGGTTGATCCGTGAACCAAACTTAACTAAAGATAAACTTAGTAAGTTTGAGTCGCTTTGAAGCTCTCAATACCTGATTTGATTGCTGCTTCGATGTCTTTGTTGTAATCACCAGTTTCATCGATCTGTTGCATTAACGCAGCATATTCAGAGCGGAAGTAAGAGATTAACGCAGCATCAAAGTCTACGATTTTCTTCACTTCTACGTCAGCCATATAGCCTTCGTTCGATGCATATACAGAAACAGCTTGGTCAGCAATTGAGTATGGAGCATATTGTTTTTGCTTCATTAACTCAGTTACACGTTGACCATGCTCAAGTTGCTTACGTGTTGCTTCATCAAGGTCAGAAGCAAACTGAGCAAACGCAGCCAATTCACGGTATTGTGCTAGAGCAGTACGGATACCACCAGACAATTTTTTGATGATCTTAGTTTGAGCTGAACCACCAACACGTGATACCGAGATACCCGCGTTCACAGCAGGACGAATACCTGCGTTGAATAATGATGTTTCTAAGAAGATCTGACCGTCAGTAATCGAGATTACGTTGGTTGGTACGAATGCAGATACGTCACCAGCTTGAGTTTCAATGATCGGTAATGCAGTTAAAGAACCAGTTTGACCTGTTACAGCACCGTTCGTGAATTTCTCAACATAATCAGCTGAAACGCGCGAAGCACGTTCAAGAAGACGCGAGTGAAGATAGAATACGTCACCTGGATACGCTTCACGACCTGGTGGACGACGTAACAATAATGAAATTTGACGGTAAGCAACAGCTTGCTTAGACAAATCATCATAAATGATTAACGCATCTTCACCACGATCACGGAAGTATTCACCCATTGTACAGCCAGAATACGGAGCTAAATACTGCATTGCTGCAGGATCAGCGGCCGCAGCTGCGACAACAGTTGTATACGCCATAGCGCCAGTTTCTTCTAGCTTGCGTACTACGTTTGCAATTGTTGATTGTTTTTGACCAATCGCAACGTATACACATTTAATGCCAGAGTTTTTCTGAGCGATGATCGCATCGATCGCCATTGCTGTTTTACCAGTTTGACGGTCACCAATAATCAACTCACGCTGACCACGACCTACAGGGATCATGGTATCAACTGATTTATAACCAGTTTGAACAGGTTCGTCGACAGACTGACGCCAAATTACACCTGGTGCTACTTTTTCAACAGCATCCGTTAGTTTTGCATCAATCGGGCCTTTACCATCAATTGGGTTACCCAAAGCGTCTACGACACGGCCAAGAAGTTCAGGACCAACCGGAACTTCTAATACACGACCTGTGCAACGAGCTTTTTGACCTTCTTGCAGGCTTAGGTAGTTACCTAAAACAACGGCACCCACTGAATCCTGTTCTAGGTTCAGTGCCATACCAAATAAGCCGCCGTCGAATTCGATCATTTCACCGTACATTGCATCTGCAAGACCGTGAATACGCACGATACCGTCAGATACCATGACGATGGTACCTTCATTCTTCGCGGTCGCGCTGGTGTCCAGATCGCCGATACGCTGTTTAATGAGCGCACTGATCTCGGATGGATTCAGTTGTTGCATTGCGCTATTCCTCAATCTTTTTTAAGTTCAGTCTTTTTGCTATTAGGCAAGAAGACGAGTCCGCATTTTTTCAAGCTTGTTAAGCGCAGAGTCATCTATCACTTGGTCGCCTGCACGAATCACAACACCTGCGATTAACGCTGGATTAACGTTAACAGTGACATGAACTGTTCTGTTAAAACGTTTTTCAAGCGCGTGAGCTAAAATATGCTCTTGTGTCGCATCCATTGGAAAAGCAGATTCAATCTCTACTTCCAATGTGTTGTTGTTCTGCGATTTAAGTAATTCGTATTCTGCTGCGATTTCAGGCAATAAAACCAAACGATCGTTGTCTGCAAGCAAGGTCAAGAAATTTGACACTGATTGAGACTGATCTTCACCTAAAACCTTCGCAAAAAGACCTACTTGTTCCGCAGGAGTCAGCTCAGGGCGATTTAAATAAGCGGAAAATGCTTCGTCTTGCACCGCAGCACCGAGCAGTTGTAACGCATTTGACCAAGCGTCAGTTGCATTCTGCTCAGATGCATAAGCAAATGCTGCTTTGGCGTACGGGCGTGCTAACGTCAAGAGTTCAGCCATATTCGCCTCGCTTAAAGTTTAGCAGCCAGCTGATTCAGCATGGCATTATGAGCTTCTGCGTCAACTTGTTGGTTCAGAATTTTTTCTGCGCCAGCAACTGCCAAAGCAGCAACTTGTTGACGTAATTCTTCGCGAGCAGAATTGATGTCTTGATCAACAGTTTCTTTCGCCTGTTGACGAATACGCTCACCTTCAGCAGATGCTTGGGTACGCGCTTCTTCGATCAATTGTGCTGCACGACGGTTCGCTTGTTCGATCAATTGAGCCGCTTGTGCTTTTGCTGCGTCTAATTCTGCCTTAACTTGTGCTTGCGCATCAGCAAGGTCAGCTTTTGCTTTTTCAGCAGCATTTAAGCCATCAGCGATTTTACGCTGACGCTCACTAATCGCATTGATTAGTGGTGGCCAAACAAACTTCATGCAGAATGCGACAAAGATCGCAAATGCAATTGCCTGGCCAATCAATGTGAGGTTGATATTCATTTCGCTATTCCTCAATATGTGGATTTAGGAATTAAGCTATTAACCTACAAATGGATTAGCGAAGATGAAGAACAAGCCAATACCAACACCGATCATAGGCACAGCATCAAGAAGACCCGCAATTAAGAACATACGAGTTTGAAGTTGTGGAGCCAATTCTGGTTGACGAGCAACAGCTTCTAAGAAGCGACCGCCTAAAAGACCGAAACCAATCGCAGTACCTAAAGCACCGAAAGCGATCAAGATAGCAGATGCAATTGCAACTAGACCTAAAGTGAGTTCCATGAAAAATTCCTCAGAGGTTAGGTTATTACCAAATTAAACTAAAATTTAAGCCCAACTGTCAGGTGACAATCAGGCAATACCATTAATGCTTTTCGCTTGCCATGCTCAAGTAAACGATGGTCAGCATCATAAAGATAAATGCTTGCAGCGTGATTACGAGAATGTGGAAGATAGCCCAAGGCACAGATAACGCCCACTGGATCCAGAACGGCAATAATGCGATCAAGATGAAGATCAACTCACCCGCATACATGTTACCGAACAGTCGTAGAGCCAACGAAACTGGACGAGCAAGGAAAGTTACTAATTCCAAAATTAAGTTCACTGGAATCAATAACGCTTTTGCAAATTTGTTACTTGGGTTGAATGGGTTAAGTGCCAATTCACCGACGAAACCGCCGATCCCTTTCTCACGAATACTATAGAACAAGATTAAAACAAATACAGACAACGACATACCAAGGGTAATGTTCGGGTCAGTAGATGGAACGATCTTGAAGTAAACGTGGTGAGGGTCCATGCCAAATACGTTTGCACCAATCAATTGAGCTGTATACGGGATCCAGTCAACTGGGATTAAGTCCATTGCGTTCATGAGGAAAATCCACACGAAAATGGTTAATGCCAAGGGTGCAATTAAGCGTGATTTGCCGTGGAAAGTATCACGAACACTTGAGTCAACAAACTCGATAATCATTTCAATCGCTGACTGAAATTTAGTTGGAACACCTGCATTCGCAGCTTTCGCAACTGTCCAGAACAACAAACAGAAAATAACACCAAGTCCGATAGACCAACCCATTGAATCCAAGTGAATTGCAGTGAACCCCATCGAATGAGCTTCTTCAGCAGTCTCAGCCAATTTCCATGTACCGTCAGGCATTTTGCCATAGGTCATATTGGTCAAGTGATGCTTGATATACTCGGTCGAAGTCAGGGCATGTTCTTCAGCAGCCATAAATCACACCTGGTCAATGTCAATCATTAAAAAGAAGAGAAACGAATCATGCGGATGGCCATAATTCCGCTTCTACTTCCAAAAATCTCAAAATGTGCCTTACCCTCGTTTTTGTAGACGTGCCACCCAAAATGGCGCGACCCACGACATCGCTTGTACGAGAATAAATCCACAAAACAATGCAACCGGTGACAGCGGTTTAACATTGCTCAAAATTAATATAAAACCCACGATCACAATCGCAAACTTACCGAGCATTCCTCGGTACATATTCAGCATGACTTGTTTTGATGCTCTTGCGCCTGCCGTTCTAAACGACTGCCAAGCAAAATAACAGTGTGCCAACCAACATACCAAAGCCCCAAGCGCAGCACTCAAAGCAGCAGTTGTATCTTTTATTGCCCATGCAAGCAACGCTGCAACAGCAATCATACACGCTTGTAAGAAGACCAAAGCTTTTGCTAATCGTCGGTCAATCATGCGACTAGTTTGGCTCATTTTTTACCCACTTACAGCAGAACTGCTTGACAAGTTTTAATCATGATCGTTTCGAATCGCAGGCATTATAGAGTTACACCCCTGAACATGCAATCTTTTCTCGACTTAAGTCGGGTTTTTTCGTTACCATATTTTCTGACGATAGAGTCAATTGATTTTTATTTTTTTGATCAATTTTGTGCACTTATTACGCATTTATCGGTTTTTGAAGCCAATTTTTGCCACGCTGTTACAAAATTGTCTTCGCCACGCATGCTTTCATCGACCGGTTGGAAAACTACTGGGTTCATTTTTTGGTACTGACTGGCACTCGCTGTCGTTTCAGCCAATAAGCACATTTTATTTTGTGGGCGATTATCTCTTAAATACTTGATTTGGGCTGCAGTCGGAGCAATGTGCGGATCATCCGTTAATGCGCCTGCAAATTTCAAGTTTAAGGCCCGCTCCAAGTATTGATAGGCATCATGATAAGACCAATAGTTCTTGGTTTTGGTTGAACTTTCATATTGTTGAGAAGCCTGCAACATTTGCTGTGAAAATTCTTTGGCATTGGCCATATATTTGGCCCGATTTTCGGGATATTGCTGCGAACGTAAGGTCGCGATAAAAAATGCGATGCGAACTGCATTATTCGGATCCAACCACACATGACTATCTATAGTATTTGGCATAGACGCACCACGCAAATTACGTAGTGGCAAAGTGGTTAAAATACCTGAGTCCAATAAAGCAATCGCTTTACGGTTCGAGCTCAACATTTTTTCCAGTGGCGCTTCATGGGATTTACCCAACCAGATGACCAATGACGCATCTTGAATCGCTTTACGATGAGCAGGGGTAAGTTGTACATCATGACCACTCTGGTCTTTCAGGAGCAGAACAGGTTGTTCTACTCCATCTGTGACTTGTTTGGCAATCAAATAAATTGGATGTGTTGAAACCACCAAGCTTTGTGTCCAGCCCCATGTGCTTAACATCGAAAACAAGACAAAAACAATTAGGCGGGACATTTCAACATTACTCACGAAATAAAGCATGTTATAATATAACAAAAGTTAAAAAATGCCTATGTCTATTTTAAGATTCATAGCCCGATCGACCACGAGCTTAACTTATATATAGCTCGTTATATTAAATTGCATGTTATGATAGTAAATCTATTGAAATGTCATAAACCTTTATGACCCACTGAAACATCGATAGATTTTACAAAAACAATGAGGTCAATCTATGAGTTCTTGTTCACATGAACATGACAATGCCTTACATGGTGTTCATGGTCATCATGACATTAAAGCGCGACTTGCTGAGGCAGAACTGTTATGTACTGCAACTGGCGCTCGCCTGACACCTTTACGTAAAGAAGTGCTTGAACTCATTTTAAATGCCTCTGGCCCAATGGGCGCCTATGATTTATTGGCGAAAATCAAAGGTCAGGCAGACCGCCCTGCTGCACCACCAACAGTGTATCGTAGCTTAGACTTTTTATTAGAAAAAGGGTTGATTCACAGGCTGACTTCAATTAATGCCTATATTCCTTGTTGTCACCCGCGTGAAGGACATCAAGCCGCGTTTCTCATCTGTACAGAATGTCATTCCGTCAAAGAAGCATCTGCACAAGGGCTGATCCAGCAGCTTGATCAACTCGCCGCCTCAGACCAATTCTTAGCGCAGCACAGCATTATTGAAATTTCTGGAAAATGTCATCAGTGCAGCACACGCCAATAAGCACTCCACTTATTCAACTGGAGAATATCTCAGTTCGGCGAGACGAACGGGATATTTTGAGAAATGTAGATTTTGCTTTGCAGGCAAAAGAGATTGTGACGCTGATTGGTCCCAATGGCGCGGGTAAATCTACATTAATCAAAGTACTGCTTGGCATCATGTCCCCCAATAAAGGCAAGATCCACTGTGCTAAAAAATTAAAACTGGCCTACGTGCCGCAAAAGTTTAATCCATCTGCCAGCTTGCCTTTACGAGTACAAGATTTACTGGATCTGGAAATCTGCACAGCAGATTTACGTGCAGAGATTATTCGCGACACAGGCATCCAAAAATTACAGGCATCCAAAGTACAGCAGCTGTCAGGGGGTGAACGGCAACGGGTGTTACTGGCTCGCGCCTTACTGCGTCAGCCTGATATTCTCGTCTTGGATGAACCGATGCAGGGGCTGGACATTCAGTCCGAAGCTGAACTGTATGAATATGTACGTAGCTTACCTGAACGTTATGGCTGTGCTGTGCTGATGGTGTCGCATGATTTGCAATGGGTGATGCAAGGGACGCACCGTGTGGTCTGCCTGAACAAACACATCTGTTGCAGCGGTCTACCTGAAAGCATTCAACAGCATCCAGAATACCAAGCCATTTTTGGTACCCAAAGGATGTTCTACCAGCACCATCACAACCACTGTGGCCATAGTGATCATGCTGAACCGTGTTCCCACGATCCGCGTCCTCATATCCACCCAGAACCAAAGGTCTAAGCCATGATGGAATGGTTACAACTCCTGTTACCTGCTTGGATCATGGGGTCATTGCTGGTTTTCCTGACCGCTCCACTCGGTTGCCTGATGCTGTGGCGCAGAATGTCTTTTTTTGCCGACACCATGGCACATGGTACCCTGCTCGGTGTGGCAGTTGCAGGTATTCTGAATTTACCGTTCTGGCTCGGTGTAGCCTGCCTCGCCCTATTGCTGGTTGCCCTGCTATGGGTGCTGCATGATTCACGCTTACCCAATGATGCACTGCTCGCTTTAAGCTCGGCCACCCTACTCTGCTCTGGCCTACTGTTAATTCAGCAAGTGCCAAGCCTACGCCCGGAATTATTGAGCTATCTATTTGGTGATTTACTCAGTATCGAGTGGTCTGATTTACCCATGTTTGCAGTGGTGATCAGTGCTGCACTGATCGTGCTCTATCGTTCATGGTCAGCTCAGATTCAGATTGCAATTGATCCTGATATTGCGATGAGTGAAGGGGTAAATGCCAACTGGCAACGTCTGGTCTTTATGTTGTTATTGGCATTGTTTACGGTACTGGCGTTACGTGCGGTGGGTTCACTCTTGATGGGCGCGCTGCTGGTCATCCCAGCCCTCAGTGCCCGTTTACTGGCACACTCTCCTAAACAAATGGTGATCTGGGCATTTGTGTTAGCACAGTTTGGCGTTACCGTTGGCTTATGGTCAAGCGCTGCTTTAAATATTGCAACGGGGCTAAGCATCGTTTTATGTATGGCGCTGTGTTTTGCTGCCATTTTTATCGCACAAAAATTTAAAAGCCAGTCACAATCTGCCTAACACGATTTAGGCCGATTGCTGAATTACACTCAATAATAAGGCTGCACCACTAAACATCACGGCAAACCCACGATTTAAATATTTTTGCTGTGTCGGTGAGCGAAGCAGTCTCAACACTTTCGATGCCAGTCCGGTATAGCCCGCCATGACAATCAAATCAATCGTCACCATTGTCATTGCCATGATCAGGTATTGCAGCCACTGTGGTCGATTTAAGTCCAAAAACTGCGGTAGAACAGCCAATAAAAATACGATTGCTTTGGGGTTGCTCATATTCACCACAAAGCCTTTAAACACCAAAGCCAAAGCAGATTTATCATTCTGTTCCTGCTGAATCTCGATGTTTTGGATAGGTGCTGTCCACTGCATATAAGCTAGATAGAGCAAATAAATCACACCAAACCATTTCACCACCTGAAAAGCCCAAGGAGTCGTGGCAAATAGGACACCAACGCCCGCAGCGACAATCAAAATTTGTAGAATCAGGGCCACTTGCAAACCGATCGCATTCCAATAGCCATGCTGAAAGCCATAGTTGAGACCACTCGACATTGAGGCAATTGCACCAGCCCCTGGAGAAATACTAATCACCCAGCAAGCCAACATAAAAGCAAACCAAATATGCAAAGACATAGAAGTCGTGTCTGAAAAAAACGGAAATTATACCGTTTTATCAAGCTATCATGATGATATTTTGGACAATAAAATTTCATAAATAAGCTACTCAGCCTTCATCACATCAGGCACAATTATTCTTTTTGTCCCTTAAAAAACAACTAAGGAGATTTTAATGACTGCGCAATCTGTCATTCTTCCACTACCTTCTGACCATGCCCGCTTTATTGTTTTACGTTTAAAAGATTTAAGTGTTGCCGAATTAAAACAACAAATTGAAGTTCTACTTTCAACACGTGATCGCCTGATCACACAGCATCCCAATGACCAGATCAAAACTGCGGTTGCATTTGGCCCTGAACTCTGGTCAAAACTCTATTCTCAAACTCCAGAAGGCTTTAAGCAACTCGATCCGCAACAAGGCGCCTTCAATATGCCTGTAGTTCCTGCCGATGTGTTTATTCATATTGCCAGTGCCCGTGCAGATATCTGCTTTGCCATCAGCCAAGCCTTCTTTCAGGGTATTCAAGATAAAGTTGAGGTTTTGGATGAACGTGCTTGCTTCCGTTTCTTTGATGGCCGTGACATGACCGGCTTTATTGATGGGACGGAAAACCCGCAATTCCCAGATGACCGTGCTGAAGCCGCCCTACTCCCAGAAACAGCCGAAGCTTTTGCCAATGGCAGTTTTATCTTTGCACAACGCTATGTTCATGATCTGGCAAAATGGCAAATGCTCAAAGTCGATGCGCAAGAGCATGTCTTTGGTCGTACCAAACTAGAGTCAATTGAACTAGATGATGAGATCAAGCCAGAAAACTCACATGTGGCACGTACCGTGGTGGAAGATGATAAAGGGGAAGAAATGGAAATCTTGCGCCACAGCTTGCCTTATGGAGATGGCAAAGGTGAGCAAGGTTTATTTTTCGTCGCTTATACCAACAACCTCAGTATTATTGATGAAATGCTGAAACGCATGTTCGGCACCACAGGTGATGGTATCCATGACCGCTTATTGCATTTCACTACTGCCATTGATGGTGCTTATTATTTTGCGCCAAGTGATGAATTATTAGCACAACTTTTAGAAGACTAAAACACCAAGATGCTATATCTATCAAGGGTATAGCATCTTTAAAACCCAGCTTTAAAACATGAACTTAAAAAGTTTTATAGGAATATGTTAATTCCAGATCAATCCCACTCCCCCTAAGCCGATAAAGTTTGCTATATTGTTCGTTTTTCCGCGACATTTATTTTCGGTAACTATGAATACGGCAATACAAGCAGCTCTTGATCATGCGGTACAAACTCTGCAACAGCAAGGTGTACTTCCTTCAGATTGGACCAACACGAGCCATTTAACCCGTACCAAAGACCGAAGTCACGGAGACTTCGCTTCAAATATTGCCATGATCGGTTCAAAAGCCGCGGGCATGAAACCACGCGATCTTGCTGAAAAAATCCTGGCGGCCCTCCCTGAAGTGGCGGACATTACTAAGTCAGAAATTGCAGGTCCGGGTTTTATCAACTTCTTTTTAAATGCTGATCAGCGCTATGCAGTGCTCGACCAAATTCAAGCGCAAAAAAATGATTATGGTCGCAGCCAAGCCAATGCAGCTAAAAAAATCCAAGTCGAATTTGTCTCTGCCAATCCAACTTCTAGTCTGCATGTCGGACATGGTCGTGGTGCAGCCTATGGCATGACTGTTGCGAACTTATTAGAAGCAACAGGTGCATCCGTTGACCGCGAATACTATGTCAATGATGCAGGCCGTCAAATGGATATTTTGGCCACTTCAACTTATTTACGTTATTTAGAATTGACTGGTCAAACTTTAGTTTTTCCTAAAAATGCCTACCAAGGTGACTACGTCAAAGAAATTGCACAAGAAATTATTGATAAAGATGGCAATGCCCACGTTCGTGCCGTTGCTGACATCTATAAAGATGTACCCGAAGATGTTCAATACGCTGAACAACTCGATGCAGAAGGCAATAAAGTTATTCTTTCTGGCGACAAAGAAAAGCACATTGATGGTTTGATCGCAAACTCACAACAACACTTGGGTGCGGACTACCGTGTTTTCCATCAAGCAGCTTTACATGCCATCTTGGATGATATCAAAGATGACTTGGCAGACTTTGGTGTAACCTTTGACAAATGGTTCAGTGAAGACTCCCTGACCGACAAGATTGACGAAGCGCTTGAGACATTAGACCAACGTGGTTACCTCTATGAAAAGGACGGTAATATCTGGTTTAAATCGACCGAGTTCGGTGATGAAAAAGACCGTGTAGTGAAACGTCGTAATGGTCAAACCACTTACTTTGCTTCTGACATTGCTTATCACTTGAATAAATTACAACGTGGCTATACTGACCTGATTGATATCTGGGGTTCAGACCACCACGGGTATATTGCACGTGTGAAAGCAGCGATTGATGCCATGGGTTACGACTCCAAAAAACTGACCGTACTTTTGGTTCAGTTCGTAAGTTTGTGGCGTGGTGGCGAGATGGTACAAATGTCATCTCGTTCAGGTCAGTTCGTGACATTGCGTGATCTTCGTAAAGAAGTGGGGAATGACGCGGCGCGTTTCTACTATGTGATGCGCAAGTCTGAACAACACATCGATTTTGACCTCGATCTTGCCGTCTCACAAAGCAAAGACAATGCAGTGTATTACATTCAATATGCACATGCCCGTATTTGCCGTATGTTAGAAAAAGCAGCCACTACAGGGATCAGTTTTGATGCTGTTGCGGCGCGTGAACAAGCCAACCGTTTAGAACTTGACGCTGAAACAGAAATTTTATCTAAGCTTGCTGCGTATCCAGATATCTTGGTTCGTGCAGCCAATGCCTATGAACCGCACCAGATTGGTAACTATCTGAAAGAATTGGCGGCCTTGTTCCACGCATGGTACAACGAGCATAAAGTATTGGGTGATGATGTGGCTCTGACTCAAGCACGTTTATTGCTTTCAATCAACGTACAGCAAGTTCTACATAATGGCTTAGAATTGCTTGGTGTCTCCGCTCCTGAGACCATGTAAAAAAAGTGAAGCGAAAGCTTCACACATGGTCGCAAGACGAAGGGCTGTGCCCGAAGTAACCATGTAAATAGTGAAGCGAAGCTTCACACATGGCTGCAAGACCGAAAGCTATGCTTGAGGTGGGCTGTAAAATAGCAAAGCAACGCTTTGCACATCGTCGCAAGACCGAAGGCGATGCCTGAGGTACCGATGTAAGCAAGCCCTCTTTGCATCGGAGGGCTATGCCTAAGGTGAACGGTAATGAGTAAAGCAACGCTTTAAACCCATGTAAACTTAAGCCATCATTGTTAAACAATATGGTAAACAAAGCATTATTTTTAAACATAATGCTTTGTTTTTAAGCAGATTCAAGTTACAAATAAACCAATAGGATCAAGAGGAATTTTCCGGTGTTTGGAAAAACGCAACGTGGTGTATCTGAACGACCAAACAAGCCTAAAAAACCGCTCATTCCAAAGTGGTTAGGAATGCTTGTCGCCATTCTCGCGATTCTATGTGCTGCGGTGATGTTGATGCTTTGGCAACCATGGCAGCCCGTACCTGCGAAAAATCAGGTGACCTCTGAACATTATCAAGAAGAAAATACCAATAAAGACTACCGTTTTTATGACTTGCTTCCTCAACAGCAAGTAACCCCAATTCCTGAACAAGCGGTACCTGAGACCAAAACTCAAGGAAATGTAGTCATTATTGAATCACCAAAACCACAAACCACCACAACTCAAGAGCCTGATAGCGGAATCAGTGCAACTGAACAACCCACAGCACCCGCACATGCGACCTACATTTTACAGGTTCGCAGCTATCCTGACCCAGACAGTGCCGATGCGCGTCGTGCAGAAATTATTCTAAATGGTTTATCTGCTGATGTGGTGAAAAGCGTTGAAAATGGTCAGACTTGGTACCGTGTATTCTCTGGACCTTACGATAGTCAGGAATCTGCACTGGCCGCACAACAAACCTTGCAACACAGCGGTATTGACTCTATTGTGATTAAACGCTAAGGCAAAAATCCATTAAAAAAGGGAACCCATGGTTCCCTTTTTTAATGCTCAAAATTCTATGCGCATTGCGAATGTAAGGTTTTTTGTTCAGCACGCTGAAAGGCTGGACGTTGTTGAACCCGTTGTACAAAAGCTTGAATATGCGGATATTTACCATGTAAACGATTTTGTATGGCGATCAACGGAAAGGCCATTTGAATATCTGCAAAAGAAAAGTCGCCTGCAAAATAATCATGTTTTGCCAGATAATCTTCAAGATACAAAATATGTTCTTTGACGCGCGGACGCACAAAACCTGCTTTGACACCATCACTAATTTTTTCAGCGATGGGACGAATCACCCAAGGAACATGTTTACTGACATTGTTCATCACCAAAGTCATGACCAATAAAGGCATTAATGAGCCTTCTGCATAATGCATCCAATAGGAATATTGGCGTTGATCAGCAGCTTGTTGCGGTTTAAATTGATGTTGCAGATCATACTGTTGCTGCAAGTAGTCTAAAATGACAGCAGATTCAACAATCACATCGTCACCATCCACTAAAATAGGTGCTTTACCCAATGGATGGATCTGTTTGAGGCTGTTGGGTGCTGAGAAATTGGCTAACCTTTGATAATACTCAACTTGGCAATCCACACCAAGTTCTTCTAATGCCCACAAGATACGGAACGAACGTGAACATTGTAGGTAATGTAAGGTAATCATTTTTGTGCCTGCTTTTGAGCTGCGTAACCATGGTGTTAGTCCCTCTCACGGTTACGCTTAGAATTTTGTTTTGCCCAAGCACAATAGCACTTTAGTCTTAAAGAATCATGGTGTGAATGTCTAAACTACGTAACAAAGTTTTAGTTACTGGTGTTTTGCTACAGACATTAAGAAGTTTTTCTTGCAAATCCTGTGCAACAGGTTGCTTAAACACAACTCGACGTTCTATACGCTCCTGCTGCTCGCGATTGATATGAAAATCCACCTCAACCTTGAATTCACCTAAATCGATTTCCTTATGCTGCGCATACATACGCAAGGTGATCATGGTACATGAAGCCAAACTTGCGGTGAGGAAATCATAAGGTGCAGGACCTGTATCATGTCCTCCAAACTGTTCTGGTTTATCGGTAAGGAATTGATGCCTGCCACTGTGTACCTCACCCTTCCAAGGTTCTGGCAAAGTCTGGACGGTTGCACTTGCAATCATACTCATTTTGATGCCCTCATTTGATCGGGTAACACAGGGGCTTCCAAACGTTTGCCCTGATAATCTGGAATTTCGCCGAAACGTGCATCATGGTTCACCCAGTCTTCACGCGCTTGCTTTAACTCTTCCATCGTTCGGCCTACGAAATTCCACCACAGCAAAATCGGCGATTGAAACGGTTCTCCGCCAATCAGCAACAAACGATGCCCTTGGGTAAGTTCTACCTCAATTTCCGTCAGCCCAGTTTCCAGTACCACCATGTTATCGGCAGTAAGTTCATGACCATTAACGCGAGCGGTACCTTCAAGTGCCATAAACGCATATTCAAACTCTGGGTTTAATGGAATACGGGTCTTGGTATCGGCTTGTGCGGTAAGATCTACACCCACTAAAGGCGTATGCACCTGCACAGGTGAAGTTGTGTCGAGGAAATCTCCAACCAGTACGGTAAATTCAACCTGATCTTTATTTACAATTGGTAATTCTGGATAGTGTTCAAACTTAGGCTGTATATTCAGTTTGTCATCAGGCAAGGCAATCCATAGCTGAGCAGCGTGCATTTTAGTTTCAGTATCAGGTGCAACTTCAGTGTGTGAAATCCCACGACCGGCGGTCATCAAATTGACCTGTTTCGGACGGATGAGTTGTTTTGAACCCAGACTATCGGTATGCATCATGGTGCCTTCAATCATCCATGTAAAAGTCTGCAAACCAATATGTGGATGCGGCCCCACATCCAGACCATCACCTGCAGGAAAGCTCACAGGCCCAGCATGATCGAGAAAACACCATGCCCCGACCAAGCGCTTTTGTCGACTCGGTAAAGCACGTTTAATCACGGTTCCCTTGCCAATTTCGGCCGAGCGAATAGTAAATTCTTGAATAAATTGATTGATATATGTTTCGCAGTCTTTTGAATCAGAAATATCGTAGTCGTTATTATTGCTCATGATATTGCTCTCTGTTACCTATGCTAATGCAATGAGTTGATATCTTGATCTTAACAATACATACATTCAGCAATATAGTCTTTTCGTAATACACAGAGTGCTATTCATAGGACAATCCTGATGAAAATTCAAGAAGCGTTGCCCTTCTAGATAATGCCGCCTCATCCAGTTTATGGCTTAGGTTGCATATCCACAATCAGACCTGTTAATCGCCGAACTACGGGCAATAAAATCAACACCAAAGGATAGGCGATCAGCCAGGAAAACATCCATGTCTCTAGCCATATGATCAGAAAACCTGGAATAAAACCTGTCCTCATCCATAGATTAACCAGTGACAGCGTCCCACTCATAAAAAAGGATAGAATCAATGGTAATATCCACATCGCATACTTGGCGGGCAATTTCGCAATCCGCCAAGAGCTTGCTTTCAATTCCTGCATTTTCAGCCTATTTTAATAAAAAAACTCTTTAGTTTATTTTAACAATTTAAAGCTTCGTCGACACCATATATTGCTGATACGCAGAGTGCTATCTATGCAACAACCTGTTGTCAAATTGACAATACCTCTTGTTTTAAATTCGTCTTATTCCAGAAGATCTTGTTTCACCTGCTGTTTTAAATTTTTCATAAATTGACCAAATTGAGGTAAGAACGTTGCGAATAATGGATGATCTTTATTTTCTAACATCACCTCACTAAATAGTTTTAAACCCACTGCAAATGACTTGGTGGTTTGATCATCAAAAAAATCTGCTTTCTTCAAACGTTCGACTATCTCGAAGAGATCGTCATGATTGCCCGTATAAAACTCTAGACGCTCACTATAGGTTGAGACATGCCCTTTCGCATCTTTTAAATGTTGCACCGTGACATGATATTGATGTTGTTTCATACTTCTGCTCCAAGGTGCTGCTCAGCACTCTCTTTGATTTCAACCTCTATCAGATCGACTTTAAATTGATGAAATACCGCAGCCAAAGACTGTACAAACGGTGCCCGCTTGTTTTGTGTTGTAGCTCTGACAACTCGCCCCAACTTATAAACGTCCGATTGCGATGGCGGCCTGATCAATTTTTTCCGCAATTTGATGGATCTGCTCTTGTTGCAAATCCGCGATATTCAGTTTTAAGCGCAATGCCGTCTTGAGGTTCTCCATGGCGCGGTGGATATCAATCAGCTGATCATTATTGTGAATTTCACGTCTTAGTCGTAGCTTTTGTAGAAGTGCCAATAGCATGTCTTGCTGCTCTTTTAAATAACTGTCGCCATAGTCGGTGATCTGGTATTGCTTACGTTCGGCATCCAGCAGGCGAATCAAATTCATTTCTTCCAGTGTGGTCAGCGTTGGATAAATCGTTCCTGCACTTGGGCTATAACCATCACCGACCAGATCGCTAATTTCTTTAATAATTTCATAACCGTGTTTGGGGCTTTGCTGAATCAAATGCAACACCAACAGTTTCATGCGACCTGATTCAAATAAGCGACCACGGCGGCCTGAACGAGGATGTTCCCGATGGAATAAAGCCGCTTCGGCTTCATCATGAGAATGCTCGGATTGATATTTCATCTGTTATTTTTCTCTATATTTGCTTAATTTGCGACAATTAAGATATATCTTAAATAGTCTTATAGCAAGTTAAGATATATCTTTAAATTTTAATATTTAGATAATCAATGAATTATTTATTCTTTAAAAAGCGCTTGAGCAAAATTAAGCAATAAAAAAGAGTGCTCAGGCACTCTTTTTTATGACTTTGCATGCAATTAGAATCGTTTCGTATAATTCACAAACAGACGATCTTCACCAAAGTCATTGCCATGTTTGACTTTGTAATCAACACGTAGATATTGAATGGCAAAGCCCTTTAAATAAGGCTGCTGAAAAGCATAATTGACCAAGACATTCGATTCAGTTTCATGGTTTTTCACACCATCGGCTGTTTTAAAGTCATAACCATAGACATATTTCACCATAGCATTTAACCCTGGTACGTAGTCCTTAAAATCATAGCCGTACATCAGATGATAGGACTTTTCATTCTGCTTAAAAAAGCCTGTGGCATTCCAGTTGATAAAATACAACTCAGGTAAAAATCCATCGGGTAAAGGATAGGCTGATTCACCCATAATTTGCTGATAACCCAAACCAAAACTCTGATTGTTTACTTTCAGCATTTCCAACACCCCGATATTCTGGGCATCGATCTTAAAATTGTCGCCATCATTTTTGGCATTGAAATATTTAAACTTGGAGTTCAGTGAAAAAGTGGGCTGTTTCCAGGTATGCTCCAGACCGAGATAGTGTTTGTTATATAAATCTTCTAAATTGCCAAAGTAATATTCAGCTTTGAGCGAGGGGGTCAGCTGATAACGTAGGTCAAGATAATTCAGGCCATCGGAATAGGCCGTTTTACCATTCGAGCTGAAGGAGAACTTATGAAAGTTATCTTCATTACGTGGAGACACTTTTGTCACCCGACCCAGTTCAGCATAGAGTTGATCCGAAATCTGTGATTTTAAACTGCTGCCCCAATAGGAGGTAATTAACTGACGACTGGCATCCGAGCTGGTAACAGGCAAGTCCAGCCATAGCTCCCCAACACTCAATAAAGTTTTGCCATAGCCTAGTTTCAGGGTTGCTCCATACTTTGAATAATCAGCCGCTTGGGACTGGGTCTGCCGATCAAAAGGCAATACCATATCACTGACGTGTCGATCTGCGCTTAACCGTACTGCATATTGTACCGAAGCATCCGCCCCGATCCGAATTGGCTTGTCTGCGATCACGAAAGGGGTATCGTATAAGTTTGAGGTATAAAACAAAGATACCCCTTGAGACCAACTGCCAAAGTTTTTTGCATTGCTATTGGCATAATCACGGTATAGATAGGCATTCTTCAGGTTAAATTTCCATTCGTCTTGAATGGGCTGGGTGGGGTCAGCTGCCCATACGCCCGAACTTGCCCCAGACATTGGCAGCAAGATACTCAGCGCTACAATTTTCACATTAAAGTGGTGCATAGAATCAATCATCCTGTGTTGAGTTGCCGTGCCATCCACTGGCACAGCGATCTATTTTTATTGGCAATGGCTTGAACTCAGCCGAGAGTTGTCACAACGCTAGGCTGTTCTTTTTTAAGACGTTTAATCAACAACAATGAAACTGCGGCACAAAAAGCGGGAATGGCGAGCAGACTGAGAATAGCAAAGTTAGAAAGATGCAATGACATCAGCCAGCCCCCCATGATCGAACCCACCACAGAACCAGCACGTCCGACCGCATTGGCCCAACTCACGCCTGTTGCACGACAATGGGTGGGATAAAAACTGGAAGAAAAGGCATTGGCACCGACCTGTGACCCACTGATTCCGGCACCGACACCAAACATGGCAAACATCAGCAATACCGTGTTGGCTTGTTCGATTCCCAAACCGAGACAAATCAGAAATAGACCACCAAATGCATAAGCGGTGCTTAACACTTTGGTGGCATCCAGCTTGTCCATCAGCAAGCCCAAGACAATGGCACCAATCGTCCCGCCAATCTGGAAAATCGAGGTGAGCCATGAGGCGTTGGATAAGTTAAAACCGGCGTTGGTCAATAAGGTTGGCATCCAGCTTGAGATCATATAAATAATCAGAAAGCTCATAAAAAAAGTGAACCAGATCAGAAATGTTCCCAAGGCAAAACCTTTGCCGAACAAATTTTTTAAACTCGATTTCGCAACTTCATTTACGGTGGGTACTAAGTGTGGAATCTCGCTGATCTGTGGTGCGATACGACGGATAATGCTTTCAATTTTTTCGGTACTTTTTTGTTTCAGCACAAGAAACCGTAACGATTCAGGCAGTAAATAATATAAAAAAGGGACTGTGCATAAAGGAGCAATCCCACCAATCAGTAAAATGCCATGCCAACCAATATGTGGCAGCAATTGAGCCGACAAAATCCCACCCAAGGCAGAGCCAATGGTAAAACCACAAAACATCATGGTGACCAGATTTGAACGTCGGGAAGTTGGTGCATATTCTGAAGTTAAGGTAATCGCATTGGGTAAAGCACCACCCAAACCTAAACCTGTCAGAAAACGCCAGATAATCAGGGTTTGTAGGTCTGAAGAAAAGGCTGCAAATAGACTGGCGCAACCAAACATGATCACTGAGCCGATCAAAATCGGTTTACGGCCTAATTTATCGGATAACGGTCCAAAAACCAGTGCACCTGCCATCAAACCAAATAAGCCTGCACCAAATAACGGTGCCAGATCGGTGGGTTGTAGTCCCCATTCGGCTTTTAATGCAGGCGCGATAAATCCCACTGCTGCGGTATCAAAACCATCAATTGCAACAATCAAAAAGCACAGCCACATGATTAATTTTTGCAAAGCTGAAAGCGGAATTTCATCGATGAAACTTTGCACATCTATTGTTTTTTGAGACATAACGACTCCTTTTGCCAATACCTTGGCCGATGCAATCCTTAGCAAAGGTGCTCAACTTTATTTGTTCTTCAGCTTGAGCACCTGTTTAAACCACTCAGATCAAGTGCGTTATTTCACATTCACGGTAATGCCAGTCAATCCGGTAATCTCAGCACGCATCACATCACCTCGAACCACAGCACCCACCCCTTCAGGTGTTCCTGTAAAGATCAAGTCGCCTGCTTTGAGTTCAAATAAGGTCGATAGATTGGCAATGGTTTCAGCAACTGACCAGATCAAATGGCTAATATCACTGCGTTGCTCAGTTGTACCGTTGACGGTCAAATGAATATCCGCCTGATTCATTTCACCTGTTTCGGTGATGGGATGAATCGGACCAATCGGCGCAGAAAAATCGAATGCTTTTCCAATTTCCCATGGACGCCCTTTTTCACGCATACTCATTTGCAGGTCACGGCGCGTCATGTCCAAGCCCACTGCATAACCATAGATATACTGTGCAGCCTCTTCGACTGAAACATTCTTGGCATCCCGACCAATCGCAACCACCAACTCAATTTCATAGTGATAATTTGAGGTCTCGCTTGGATAAGGAATATCTACCGCCTCTTGATCAACAGGTACAATCGACTCTAAGTCATTCGGTTTGCAGAAAAAGAACGGTGGTTCACGATCTGGATCAAAACCCATTTCACGCGCATGGGCAGCGTAGTTACGTCCGACACAGTAAACTCGACGGACTGGAAATTGTTGATCTGAGCCGTGGATAAACAGGCCTGCTGGTGTCATGGGTTCAAATATAAAGCTCATGGCATATTCCTTATTGATATAGGTGGATCAGCAACTTAAAACGCATCTGCTTGCTGTTCAGGTGCAGCTTTCTGAAATGCTTCAAGCGTCATACAATGCTGATAAATTTCATTAATTTGGGGATAGGCCGATAGGTCGACCTGAAAGCGTTGTGCAGACACTACCTGTGGAATCAAATAGGCATCGGCTAGGCTAGGTTGATTGCCATAGCAGAACTTTTTCCGCGTAGGATCTTGTGCCAAGATCTGCTCTAAAGCCGAAAAACCATCTTGAATCCATTTAGCACACCATGCATTGATCTGGTTCTGATCCAACCCAAGCTGGCGTAAATGTTCCAGCACACGTTTATTGTTTAAGGGATGAATATCACAGCCAATCAACGCCGCAATGGCGCGTACTTTTTCTTTACCCAATGCATCTGCTGGTAACAAAGCAGGCTCTGGATATTGCTGTTCAATCCATTCGATGATGGCTGGACTTTGTAGCAGCAGACCAGATTCAGTTTCCAATACGGGGACAAAACCCTGTGGATTCAATCTCTTAAAGTCCAGCTGTTGATGCTCATTTTTAGCCAGTGAGACATAACTTATCTCATAATCCAAACCCTTTAAATTCAGAGCAATGCGGGTTCGATGTGATGTACCACTACGAAAAAAACTATAAAGTTTCATATACTCGCTCCTCAGCAGCATGTGCTTTCACCACAGCTGAGATTAAAATTATGGACGTGCAGCAGTTCGCTCACGGATTGAATACAGGCCCAACTTACGCTGCAAAGGAGCTTCATCTGCGATAAAGACATAGCATGGCTGTTCGGATGTATTGATTAAATCAATAACAGCAAAACACGGTGCACAGGCGGTATCGGCTTTACTCAAATGAAAATCCTGTTGATCGATCTGGATCGTTAAGCCCCCTTCAATGACATGAAACACCTGTGGGGTGGAACGTAAAGGCAGAGATAGTGTTTCATTCGGACGCAGCAGCAGTGCTGAATAGCCTAGAATATGTTGACAATCTTGACCCGTTTCAGGATTGACATAGGCCACTTGTAACGGGTCCTGATAGCCTGCTTTTTTTGCTAAGGCATCCAAGACCTTTTTAGTATCCTTCCACGCATAACGCATCATCGGATATGCGGCATCTTCACGACTAAAATGCGGGGTCGGTACAATACCTGCTGCATATTGGGGGGTAGAACCTTGATTGATTCGATCCACTTCTTGACGACGGCCCTCTTCCACAAAAGAGGCTTCCATATAGTAAACCAGTGGTAAATCAAGGATATCCATCCAGATCACAGGTTGGTCACCATCATGTCCATGCTCATGCCATAACCCAGAAGGGGTAAGGATCATGTCACCATGTTCCATAATGCATTTTTGCCCTTCAACAGTGGTGTAAGCCCCTTCACCTTCAACAATAAGACGTACTGCATTCGGTGCATGGCGATGTGCAGGTGCCCACTCTTTAGGGAGCAGCAGTTGCATGCCTAAATACATGGCTGGACTGACCTTCATATTGTCCAAACCATGCCCTGGGTTAGCGAGTGCCAACACTCGACGCTCTGCCTTTTCGATCGGCGTTAGCTCCCCAGCTTCTAGTAACAGAGGCTTAATCTGATGAAAATACCAAGCGGTTGCAACTGTTTGTGGTCGTGGTTTATTGGGTGGGATAAAGCTTCGTAAATTAGGCCATAACGGCACCAGATTTGACGCATTCAGCTCCTCTCGATAACGTTCGGGTAGCTCTTCTAGCGTGCCTAAAGGTTCCATATGTCATTCCTTTTTCTGCCCATGGAGCACAATAATAATGACGATAATTTCATCAATATTCGGTGTTGGCTCAATGTAACAATCAGGATGTGTTGAATCTATGCACAAAAAACAATAGGCTGTATTGATAAAATCAATACAGTGGGTCAGTGCGATGTTTGATCTGGATACAAGATTGCTGAAAATTTTCTTTGAAATTTATCAGCATAAAAGTATTTCTAAAGCCGCGGAACAATTGGGTATTGGTCAACCAACCTTAAGTATTGCACTGAATAAACTCCGCACCCATTTTCGTGACCCACTGTTTGTACGAATTGAAAATAAAATGCAACCCACCGAACTCGCCCAGCAAATTTATCCAATGGTGGTGGAAATTCTCAACCGCCTAAAATTGGTAGAAAACTATAATATTGAGTTCGACCCACAAACCTCAACCTATCAATTTCGTATCAGCATGACTGACATCAGTCACTTGGTATTTTTACCGCGCCTGATGAATTACATGCGTCAGCATGCCCCGTCAATTCGTCTGGACATTCTGCCAATTGATAGCCAGACAGCCCCGATGATGTCGAATGGACATATTGATCTCGCCATTGGATTCCTCCCCCAACTGGAAGCAGGTTTTTATCAGCAAACCTTGTTTCAGCAGCATTACACGTGTTTGGCTAGTCAACAACATCCTCGGCTAACAGGAACCAGCCTATCCGCTCTAGAGTTTGCTCAGGAATTACATGTCGATATCTTGGCAACAGGAGGACATTATGTGGTGGAGCATGAGCTACAAAAACACGGCGTCAACCGCAATATTCTGGTGCGTTTACCCAGCTATTTGGGTGTCGGTCTGATTGTCAGAGATACCGATGTAATTGCCACTATTCCCAATTATCTGGCGCAGGTGTTAATGACTCAAGGCGGGTTGAAAACCTTAGAGCCTCCCTATCACTTTCCACAATTCAGCGTTAAGCAACACTGGCATTCGCGTGTCCATCAAACCCCAAGTAATCAATGGTTAAGACAAGTGTGCTTTAAACTGTTCTCGACCTAATTCTAACTCAGGCTAAAATAAAAACAGCGTATCGAAATCGATGCGCTGTTTGTAGTGTCATTCAATGCTTGACCAAATCCCTAGTCCGCTCCAGAAACACCCGTTGAAATGGTAATATGCTTATATTCAATGAAGTCATCCATTGCCGCCATCCCATTCATTCGCCCAAGACCAGAGTTTTTAAAACCACCCTCCTCAAACTCATCATAAACCACGGCCCAATCATTGATCCACACGGTACCCGCTTCCATTTCAGTCGCAACGCGTAATGGTAAATCTACATCACGACTCCAGATTGAAGCCGCTAAACCATATTGGTTATCATTGGCAAGCATAATCGCTTCTGCTTCGGTATCAAACACTTGCAAAGTAAGGACTGGCCCAAAAGTTTCTTCCTGAATAATATCCAAGCTGTTGTCATTCACTTCAAGTAAGGTGGGACGATAGAAAGCACCTTTGGCCAGTTCACCTTCGGTAATCGGGCCACCACGAACAATCACCTTCGCTCCTTCTGCAATCGCTTTTTCAACCACAGCATCAACACGTGCCACATTATTTTTATCGATCAATGGTCCCATATCACTGCTAGGATCGGCAGCCGGGCCGACTTTGACGGCTTCCAAACGCTGCGCCAGTTTCCGTTTCAGCTCATCTGCCAGCTCACGCTGAACCAGTAAGCGTGAACCTGTCATACAGAACTGCCCCGCAAAGATGGTCAGGGCTTTTTCCAGTTTAGGTAACACCAGATCAAGATCGGCATCCTTAAACACGATCATCGGCGTTTTACCACCCAATTCTAGACCAAAGCGTTTTAGATGCTGCGCGCCTGTCGCTGAAATAGCTTTACCTGTTGCTGTGCTGCCCGTAAAACTAATCACTGGGACATCGGGTGATTCCACCAGTAAACGCGACCCACCTCCTGTCGACTCACTAAATAAATTAATCACTCCTTGCGGTAAAGAAGTAAGCTCAGAAAAAATTTGGGAGATTATGGCATTGGTTTGTGCAGTTTGACCTGGCATCTTAATCACTGTTGTGGTGCCCGCGGCTAATGCAGGTGCCAGTGAACGAATCATTAAAACCACGGGAGAATTCCAAGGTACAATAATCCCAGACACCCCCATCGGCTCGCGTATAACCATCGAATAACTACCCGGCTTTGGCTCTAATGCTCGACCATATTCAGTTAAAGTCAACGCTGCGTAATAGCGTAATTTAGCGGGAACCATCGTCACTTCAAAGGTGGCTTCGGGCTTAATCTTTCCATTTTCAGTGGCAAGAATCTCGATCAACTCATCGGTATGACGTTCGAAAGCATCCGCCATTTCATTCAGTACTTTTGCCCGTAAACGACGATCACGCTTCCAATCTGTTTCTTTCAATGCTTTCTTTGCGGCCCATATCGCACTTTGCACCTGCTCTATCGTGGCATTGGCATATTGTCCGATTACTTCATATGTTGCTGGATTAATTGACTGCATATGCTGATGAGAATCTACCCACTCACCATTTATCCAGTTCTTAGCTAGTCTATTCATCTGCATATCCTAAAAGTAAAAATCAAAGAAGATCGACATTGGGATGCTGTCTAATATTAATCCACCAAGACATTCAATTAATATTTTGATAAATATCATAATCTTAAGTATTCAACACATCTCCCCCACGCTGTTTCTAAACCACACTTGCAAGTTACTTGAGCTACATGGGTTGAAAATGTGATAACAGCAAATCGCGAGGGTAAATGCTCAGTAACATATCGATCTTCTCAGATCACCCGATATCAATCGGTGTTAAAAGAGAGGCAAACACCCTAACAAATGATGTTTTTTGTTCGCTAGACCAAAAAAAGCAAAACTATGATTCGCTTTTTCCGAACAAGGTCTTATGACTCCTGCCGCAGCATATTCTGAATCTGGCTATCCCACGGCGCAGGATGACCAATTTTTGTGGATAGAAAATCAACCAAAGTTTGAATTTTAGGGGAGGCTCGATTGGACAAGCGGTAAACCACTGAAATATTGCCTCCCGAAGGAGAGAACTCAGGCAAGATCACCTTGAGTTGCTTTTGGCAAATTGCTTCTGCAGCAAGAAAGCTTGGCAGAATTGCAATCCCTAAACCACGCTTGGCAGCCGCCAGTAATTGATGACCACTATCTGTGCGTAGATAAGGAGATATTCGGAAAAAGGCCTTTTTTCCGTCCACAGGAAGTTGCCACATCCCATGTGGTTCTCGAGACAAATACAACAATCCACGATGTCGCAACAACTCATTAGGGTGAGTAGGCATCCCATACGCTTTTAAATAATCTGGACTTGCACAAATATAGTGGTGATTCTGTGCAACCGTCTGACTAATCAGATTGGAATCAGCTAACTCTCCCATCCGAATCGCCGCATCATAATGACCATTATTCAGATTGACAAAATGATCACTCGACTCAATATCTAGCTTTAATTCAGGATACAGTTGCACGAACTCAGCCAAATAAAGGGCGAGATATTGAATATTAAATGCCTGTGGTACCGATAAACGAAAACTACCACCAATATGATCATGACGCGCGCTGATAGATTCTTCTAGCTCACTTAACTCCACCAGAATCTTGCTCGACTGCTGATAAAACTCCTGTCCAGCCTCGGTTAACAGCATACTTCGACCACGATGAATCAGCGCAGCAGACAAACGCTGTTCCAGTTGCTGAATCCGCTGACTCACTACTGATTTAGTAATGCCTAGGCGTGTCGCAGCATGGGTAATACTTCCCGCATCAACCACGGCAATGAACGTTTGCATTTCAACAATCTGATTCAAAAGGCACTCCCGATCTGGGCTTTATCATGAACAAATGTTAGGTCTAATCGAGATGGCCTGAATAGCCTGTTCTTGCAATACTAAGTTTTATCTATGCAACAATCCAAGTATTGTCCTTTACTGTTTATTATTTATGTATTTTATGTTTTAAAAGTGCAGTGATCTTCATATTAAGAAAGTCAACAATCGCTTGCAAAGTCAGATGCTCACTTGGCCAGTGCTGCTTGCCAATCTCACCTTTATATTCTTGGCTCATACGCTGTAAAACAATTTGATGCTGCTGTTGTAATTGAGGGATCACCCATTGTGCAGCCTGATCTTTCGGTACAATATCATCCATAACCAAACTAAAATAAATTCGGCATAAAGCCAAAATCTGGTTGCGTTCATCCGCATCCTCATCCCAATGCGCCACGATCGATGGATAGGTGTCTGCCATCGCTTGCCAAAGCTGTTGGTTTGGAATTTCAGTTGACCACTGTGTCAGACTTGGCCCCAGCAAAGTACGATGATGCATTTGTGCTTTCTTGAGCAAAATACTCAGATCGGGGTCTGCATGTGTACTGAGTATAGCGCCTTGGCTTAACTCATCACGCAACCATTCACCAAATTGTAGCTCGTAGCTGAGCGGGTAACTTTCTGAAAGAATCTGCTGTTTGAGTACGATGGTGACTTCAAGTGCTCGTTGTACAGTACCGATCGGATGAGAAATGTGTAATAAGGTTTCTGCCAGTTGCTGTCTTTGCTGGAGCGTCAGTACTTGGTTGACGACAACCAAAATATCCAGATCGCTTTCTGGACCTAGGCCGCCATCGATGGCCGAACCATAAAGATAAATAGCAAACAGTGATTCGCCTAAAAGCTGCTGTAAGGCTGTTTGTAACTCATCTAATTGCAAGGTCTCCAACATGCTTCACCTCTTGATCAATCATAAAAAAGGCAGGATTTTCATCCTGCCCTTTTTCTTATTCCCACTCGATCGTTGCGGGTGGTTTAGATGACACGTCATAAACAACACGTGAAACATCTTTAATTTCATTCATGATACGGGTTGAGATTTTATCAACCAAGTCATACGGTAAGTGCGCAAAACGTGCTGTCATGAAGTCAACGGTTTCTACGGCACGAAGTGCAATCACCCATGCATAACGGCGACCATCACCCACCACACCCACTGATTTTACTGGTTGGAATACCGCAAATGCTTGTGCAGTTTTGTCGTACCAACCGCTATCACGTAGTTCTTGCATGAAGATGTCATCAGCAAGACGAAGAATATCTGCATATTCTTTTTTCACTTCACCCAATATACGCACGCCCAAACCTGGACCTGGGAATGGATGACGGTAAATCATGCTATGCGGTAAGCCAATGGTTGTACCTAATTTACGTACTTCGTCTTTAAACAAGTCACGTAATGGCTCAACCAATTCAAATTCCAAATCATCAGGTAAACCACCCACGTTGTGGTGTGATTTAATCACGTGTGCCTTACCTTGTTTGCTTGCTGCAGATTCGATCACGTCTGGATAAATCGTCCCTTGCGCCAAGAATTTCACGCCATCAAGTTTACGCGCTTCTTCTGCAAAAACTTCAATAAATTCACGACCAATGATTTTACGTTTTTTCTCAGGATCAACTTCGCCCGCCAATGCAGACAAGAAACGTTGTTCAGCATCAGCACGAATTACACGGATACCCATGTTTTCTGCAAACATTTGCATCACTTGATCACCTTCGTTTAAACGAAGTAAACCATTGTCTACAAATACGCAAGTTAACTGATCACCAATGGCTTTATGCAATAATGCTGCGACTACAGATGAGTCCACACCACCCGACAAACCTAACAGAACTTTTTCATCACCAATTTGCTCACGCAACTGTTCTACACGCAGGTCAATGATGTGCTCAGGGGTCCACAGACCACGGCAACCACAAATCTGATGGACGAAATTCGACAGTAATTCAGCACCTTTGGCCGTGTGCGTTACTTCTGGGTGGAACTGAACACCATAGAAACGACGTGCTTCATCACTTACTGCAGCGAATGGGCAGCTTGGTGTGCTTGCAGTCACTTGGAAACCTTCTGGAATCGCACTGACTTTATCGCCATGACTCATCCACACATGTAACTGGTTTTCACGGTCTTGCAAGTGACCAATCAATTTATCACGAACTAGAATATCAACTTCTGCATAACCAAACTCATGTACTGTACCCGGCTCTACTTTACCGCCAAGCTGTTCAGACATGGTTTGTAAGCCATAACAGATACCCAACACTGGTACGCCTAATTCAAATACAACTTGCGGCGCGCGTGGGCTTCCTTCTTCATGTACGCTCTCAGGGCCACCTGACAAAATAATCCCGTTCGGATTAAACGCACGAATGTCTTCTTCAGACATATCGAATGCATACATTTCAGAATAGACACCCGCTTCACGTACACGACGTGCAATCAGCTGGCTATATTGAGAGCCGAAATCCAAAATAAGGATACGATCTTCAGTAATTTGAGTATTGGTCGTCATGGTTCATCATAAAGGCAAATGAATTAAGCGCCATATTCTAACATTTTTCACGCTTTGGCGCATCGCAATTCATCATCTATCTCGTTTTTTCCTTAGGCATGTCAATGGGCACTGATATTTAAACTAAAATTCTCAAGTCAAGCACAAAATAAGGAGCGTTCAATCAACAATTCTTGCCCATTCTGCTCAACACAAAGCAAAAATTGGTGCTAAGATGACGAATCGAAAAGGTATTACCAAGGAAAGGTATGCTCTCGGCTACATCGTTGCCTTTTATACGATGCTATGTCCTCACCCAAAGGAATAAATCAAAAGGCAACTACAACTCTAAAGGCCTTGGCTTATCGTCAATGCCCTAAAATATTTTACTATCATCTAACGCTTGTCCGACCACGAGCAACAATTAGGACTTGAAGGACCAATAAAATAATGTTTCAAGAAATGATTGCGGATTTTCAACAGAATTTCTGGTTGTATATTTCAATCCCTTTTATCAGTGGCTTTATTGGTTATGTAACCAAAGTCATTGCCATTCAAATGATGTTTTCACCACTTGAATTTAAAGGATTGCGCTTATTTGGTCTTCCACTCGGATGGCAAGGGATTGTTCCCCGTAAAGCAGAGAAGATGGCCACCACGGCTGTGGAGTTGATGACCTCCAAGCTGATCAAACCCGAAGAAATTTTTGCCCGACTCGACCCCAAACGGATTGCCCAAGAAATTGAAAAACCATTAATGGCAGCCGCTGAGGACATTACCCGCGAAGTGGCACAGCAATACCAACCTGGCTTATGGGAAGGTATGCCGGAGTTTGCACGACAGAAACTAATTAAACGTGTTCAGGCCAAAGCGCCAGAAATTGTTGAACATATCATGAGTGAAGTACAGAAGGATGTTGCCAAGTACTTTGATATCAAACATATGGTGATCAACAATCTGCTCAAAGACAAACGCCTGCTCAATGAAATCTTTAAAAAAGTTGGCAAACAGGAATTCAAATTCTTTAGTAACGTCGGTTTCGTGTTTGGTTTTGCGATTGGTGTAGTGCAAATGCTGTGCTGGATCGTGACTCAAGGTAAATATCCATGGATGCTGCCAATGTTCGGTGGCTTTGTCGGCTTCTTTAGCGACTGGATGGCCTTACAAATGATGTTCCGCCCGTTATACCCAAAAAAGATCATGGGCTACACTTGGCAGGGTTTGTTCATCAAACGTCAGAATGAAGTTGCTGCCGACTATGCTGCATTGATTTCCAAACAATTACTGACTTCACGCAATATGATGGAAGAATTGTTTTCAGGCACACATTCGGACAAAGTCATTGAATTGGTCAGCCGCCAGGTAAAACAAGAAATTGACTTACAGGCAGGTATTGTGCGTCCATTGGTGGTCTATGCCATTGGCGGCGAGAAATATCAGAACCTGAAAGCCGAAGTCGCAGAGCGTATTCTGAAACAGCTTCCAGATACCATGCGCTATGTTGAGTCTTATGCTGAAGATGCCATGAATGTGCGCAATACACTGGTTGAACGTATGCAGAAACTCAGCCCGGAAGAGTTTGAAGGGATGTTACGCCCTGCCTTCAAAGAAGATGAATGGTCACTGATTATTGTTGGTGCGGTGTTGGGTTTCCTCGTTGGGGAAATGCAGATTCATTTTATGCTCTAAAAATCTGAGTGATAAAAAAGGAAGCATCTGCTTCCTTTTTTATGCTTTTATCGAGATGTATATTTTTCAATTTTAATCACTTCAATATCGGTTGCTTTATAACGATGGGTATCTACCTCACCCACCAAACGCACATGATCACCGACTTTTAGCCCTGCCTGACGCCAAAGATCATCATCAATTTCTACACTGATCGTACCACTCCGATCTTTAAATTCATAATGATCACTTTGCAGATGCTTTGTGATCTGGCCTGTCAGCGTGACACCCGTTTCATCTGCCAATTTCGCCACTTGGCTCACGGTCACCATATTCTTTGTCGCTTCCTGTAGCAATACATGATCATCCTTACCCGCCCATGTCAGCGTCGAAAGACCAGTGAACACTACGATCCCGCAACCCAAAAGCACTTTTTTCATTATCATGTCCTATTTGTTTTCACCAATTATGATCTAAACAGAAATAAGCACAGATGTCGGCTTTTGTTTGTAAGCAAGCAAATACGATCGGCAAAATTTAGCCCCACTATTCACAGTGGGGCATTAATAGCGGCCTATAGTTTATTTTTCAATCAAATGATCAAGACTAATACGACCTGCACCATAAAGCATTAACATGAAGAAACCACCTGCCATGGCAAAGTTTTTCATAAAGTTAATGGCATCCTCTGCACCACCATGGAAGATAAAGGCGGTGATAATACTAAAAATACCTAAGCCTAAAGATGCAAAACGTGTTTGGAAACCAAACAATAAGGCTAAACCACCACCAAACTCAACCAAGATTACGAGGGGTAACAACGCGCCTGGAACACCCATTGATTCCATATAACCAGCCGTGCCTGCATAGCCCACGATCTTGCCCCATCCAGCAACAAGAAAAATATAAGCCAACAACAAACGCGCAATCAAAGTTACGACATTAGCCACACCAGACTGTGTTACGATATTTTTTACAACAACATTTGGATTAAACATAATCAATTTCCACACTGTTCGTTTTTTAACATGTTAGCAAGTTTATGCATCTTTAATTTTGCAATAAAGTCCTATTTAGTTAACATATCGTTCCTATTTTGCAACAATAACACTATTTTTCTCGCGTCAATCTCCTTTGAATATGTGCTGAAAAGTTACCAATTAATTTGCTTTTTATACTGACTTTCTACAGATGCACTGCTAGGATTTAGTCCACATTCATAGTGTTAACACCTTCATGGAACTGATTGATTTTATTCTGCACGTTGACGAACATCTTTTAGAATTTATTACCAATTATGGTGTATGGATTTATGCCATTTTATTCCTGATTATTTTTGTTGAAACCGGTTTGGTAGTAATGCCTTTCTTACCTGGCGATAGTTTATTATTTGCTGCAGGTGCATTGGCTGCTTCAACAGGTGCAATGGATCCATGGATATTGGGTATTTTACTCTTTCTTGCTGCGGTACTGGGTGATACCTTAAACTATCATATTGGGCGTTATATCGGGCCACGTGTGTTCGAAATTAACTCGCGTTTTATTAATAAACAACATCTTATTAAAACCCAGCAATTCTTTGAACGCCATGGAGGTAAGACCATTATCTTCGCGCGCTTTGTTCCATTTGCACGTACTTTTGCCCCATTTGTTGCGGGTGCAGGTAGTATGAATTATAAGTACTTCCTTAGCTATAATGTCGTTGGTGCATTCTGCTGGATCGCCTCCTTCATCACGCTTGGTTATTTATTTGGTAATATGCCAATCGTGAAAGATAATTTCACCCATCTGATTTTCGGTATTATTATTATCAGTATCTTACCAGGCGTGATTGGCTTTATCCGCCAGAAAATGAAGGGCACGAAAGCCCAATAAGTCGAGCGTTCTGTTAAAAGAAACGTAAGATCATAGGCAGCATACAAATCAGTAATAGCATGGCCGACCCTTTATACAAATGGTCGGCTTTAATTCCAATCAAACTTCCCGCCAGCAATGCACGTCCAAATAACATCCAGAAAATACTAACCGGGATCAGAATAAGACTAAAAATGGCAAAAACCAAAGCAGCTTGCTCAATCGAATTCCACGTTTCACTCGGAAAAACCCCTGAAGCCAGCAGTACTGTTTTTGGATTTTTTAAAGTCGATAAGAATAGCTGTCTTTTACGAATTTGCTGATGATGCTGATCGTGCTTTTGTAGATGTGAACCTTTCCAGAGATGAAAAGCCATCCACAATACGTAGAGTAAACTGAGCGTATGTAAAATCGCGCCAATCGCAGGCCAGATCGGATCAAATAAATGAATGAATAGCGCCCATAAACTAATCCCGTAGAGATAGCCCAACCACTCAATTGGAATAAACGTGATGGTTTTAGGAACACCGTGTTGGTGTGTTGCACTGGCAAGCAAAGCATTGGTTGGACCAGGTATCAATAACACCGCCAACATCGCCAAAACAAAAAACCAACTCTCAATCATAGATATACCGAACAACTAGACATGGGCGCCACCTTAAACGAATTTAGGGCAAAAATACAAATTTGAGCGAGATGCAGGCAAGGGAAAAATCAATGATTTAGTGGATATAATTTTTTAATATATTGAATTTTTTTATTATTTTACGAAACATTTTGCCATAATTTAGTTGCTGACCATCATCCTGACAGATGACGGTCAGTTGTCAAAATCTATGATTTTGGACGTTGTTTGACAATAATCGGGCAGCCTTTAAATTTTGCTGCCTGTACAATCGCATCTTGTTGACCCAGTACATTGGCCAACTCAGTGTTCTTGGTATTCATTGACTGTCCCATATTGAGTGAGATCGATGGACCAAAGCCCCACCCCCCTCTGCCCCAGCCACCACCAAGCCCAACACCAACGCCCATACCTGTACGTTTTGGCGTTTGTACACCATTTTCAATATAAAGCTGAATACGGTTGTATTCTGCTTGTAACTGTTGGCAATTCAATGCTTGATATTGTGTAGGCGACACATAAGCGGGTTTAACCGTTGATGCACATGCACCCAATAACAGACTCGCTGCCAAAACAGGCATCCAATATAAGCGTTTCATAAGATTCTCTTATTTATTTCTTTGATTCAATCTCATTGAACAGGGTCACATAAGCGACGGTCAATTTATGGTCAGATGCCAAATGAATCAAGGGTAAATTCTTTTGATGTGATTCTTTCATCAAGATCGAGGGGGGGTAACATGCTCTCTAGCACTGGTAAACCTTCATCTTTGAGTTGTTGAACCACTTCACGGGGTAGTTTTGCCTGAGATTGGAACTGATTGACCACAATTCCTTCAATCTCCAAGCGATCATTATGATCATCTTGGGTTTCGAGCACATTTTCAATCAAAGTTTGTAACGCACGTTTTGAGAACACATCACAATCGAATGGAATTAATACCCGATCCGCAGAGATCAAAGCAGATAAAGTAAAGAAATTAAATGCAGGGGGTGTATCAATAAAAATCCGGTCATAACGTGCACTCAAGGATTGGATCGAGTCACGCAATTTATAGATTTTATGCTTGCTTTCCAGTGCATGTTCAAGAGCCCCCAAACTTGGACTGGCAGGAATCACATCCAGATTATCAAAAGTAGTACGATGCACATAACTGTCTAAACCTTTACCGCGCGGTGCTTTCAGAATGGAGCCAATAGCATTGCCAAGCAGTCCTTTTTGCTGCGTACTGCCTAAAATATCCTCGAAGAAATTTTCGATGTTTGGCTCTAATGCGGCTTTATCGGCAGAATAGGTTGCATCTTCACCCAAAAGATACTGGCTTGAATTTGCTTGCGGGTCCAGATCAATCACCAAGGTTCTTAAACCTTGCTGCGCACTAATGGCCGCTAAATTCACGGTAATACTTGATTTCCCCACACCGCCTTTCTGGTTAAACACCACACGCGTTAACATAATTTCCCTCTAAATATTTTTGTAAACTGCATGCAGTTTAACCTAGCGCTATAACTATTACTTACACAATGTGTCAAACAATCAGGTAAAAACCGGCTGAATCATGACAAGGCCTAAAATACCGACCAGAGCAACCGTTCCGATTAATAAACCTGCGCGACGTTGTACCAATAAAATGCTGCTGTCCTGCTTGTAGGTTTTGATCAATGAAGACCAGAACACAAAGAACAAAATCACTTTGGCATAGAACCAAGGCTGTACTTCAAAATTGTTCATACTGAGCAAGATTGCACCCGTCACAATAATCAAGGTCAAAGACAAATGTTGTAAACCAACCAGACCTTTACGGGCTTTCGCATTGGGTTGCTGATCCTGCACACCTACAAATAAAGTCGAAGCACGTAATACAAAAGCAATGATCAATAAGCTCACTGCTGAGATATGCACAATTTTAGTAAGTAAATGAATGTCCATCATCGATTGTTAACCTTTGGGTGCATGTGCGCATTCCGGACTGGCAGGTGCCTCACCCTGCCACTCACTCGGCACATAGGCATGAATCGCTAACGCGTGGATGCGGCCCGGGCTCATTAACTCAGCAGCAACCGCATAAATTTTTTGATGACGCTGTACCAGACGTAGGCCTTGGAATTCTTCACTGACCACAATCACTTTAAAGTGTGACTCTTTACCAGGGAAATAACCGCCATGTCCTGCCGACTCATTGATTACTTCAAGATGGTTGGGTGCAAGCGTGTTTAAACGTTCAATCAACTGTTGTTCTAAGTTCATCGGTCACTCTGTAAGGTCAGATTGAGATAGCTCATTAGTATACATGAGCGCAATCTGAGGGAAACTTTTGTACAAAAATTTGCTATATCCTGCTCTTTTTGCATGAAAGTGCTTTAATTTTATGCAAATAATCAATTTCTTTGCATAAAATTATTGACCCTATTTTTGCATAATGTATTATACACGGCATGCGGGAATAGCTCAGTTGGTAGAGCATAACCTTGCCAAGGTTGGGGTCGGGAGTTCGAGTCTCCTTTCCCGCTCAAATTTTTCAGTGTAAGTTTTCGTAAAAACTGCTCAATAAGCGGGAATAGCTCAGTTGGTAGAGCATAACCTTGCCAAGGTTGGGGTCGCGAGTTCGAGTCTCGTTTCCCGCTCCAAATTTAAAAGGCCCTAGTCGAAAGATTAGGGCTTTTTTCTTGTTGATTTTATTATATTTTTTAAAATTCCGCCTTCCTTTGTGATTCAATTCAATAAAAAATATTCTTAATGTAATTTGTATTTTGTGACCAAGATGTGACCATGGCGTGCCCACGACAATAAAAATGGTCTTAATTGATCTCAAATGTCCTCAATCGATCACCACTTTCAGAGCTTTTTTGAAGGCAAAAAATCACCCTGTTCTCTTCCAAACAAGGTATTTTTTACCAAATGATCAATAATTTGTGACCATTTCACTTTTTGATGTGACCATTTGTGACCAAACTACTTACTAACAGATTGTTCTTTATTGTCTTTTTCAAAAACAAATAAATCTCCTACCTGCACATCCAAATAATCGCAAATACGATCGATAGTCTCTAAATCAATTCGAGTCAATTCGCCATTATAAAGCTTATGCAAAGTTGTCTTGTTAATGCCTGTGCCACGAATTAAGTCAGCTACACGCATTTTTCTTTCAGCCAACAATATTGGTAGTTTACAAATAACCATTAATTTTTCCTCTAATACAATGAAAATTTAATTGCATTTAATTAAATTTGAGGTTATTTTAGGTCTAAGGATGAAAAATTCATTACATCCGATGAATTACGCTAGGAATACAATTATGTCATATACCTATCTCACAGCCCAGCAACTGGCTGAAAAAATCCAGTACGACGCTCGTACTATTCGCAACCAGCTAAAGGACAGTGTCTTTATCGAAGGTGTTCACTACATCCGTCCTTTTGGTGGCCGCAAAATTCTTTTTGTTTGGGAACGCATTGAAACTGAAATGCTTAAATTCACTGGTTTAAGCATGGATGCCCTGCAATAAGGCTTAGGAGGTTTAACTGATGGCTACCATCCGGGAACGAAGTGGCAAACTGATTGCCGATTTTCGCTACATGGGCATTCGTTGCAGAGAAACAACTAGTCTTGAAGACAATGCCTATAATCGTCGTATTTTGAAAAAACGTCTCGAGCAGCTGGAGGCGGAAATTACTTTGGGAACTTTTGAATACGAAAAGTACTTTCCAAAAAGTAACCGTGTTGAGGAGTTTAAGGAAAAAAGAAGTAAGCAAATTGCTGTACAGACCAAAGTTCCTCTTTTTAAAGAGTTTACTGAATTGTGGTTAAAGCAGAAACAAGTTGAATGGAGAACCTCATACCAGCAAAAGGTTTCAATTGTGATCAAAAACTATTTGATTCCTGCTTTTGGTAATCAGGTTCTCTCGAAAATCAAGAAGTCAGACTTGCTGAACTTCCGTGCCTCTCTCGCCAAAGTGACTCACGGAAAAAATCAGACAAGTCTGAAAGCATCGAGAATCAATCAAATCATGACGCCTTTACGTATGATACTCAATGATGCGGCTGAACGATACGAGTTTGAGTCGCCTTATAAAAATATTAACAATCTGAAGGAAAGCAAGATTGAAGTCACACCTTTTTCTCTGGAAGAGGTGCATAAAATTCTTACCACAGTGCGTGAAGACTTCCGCCCCTATTACACCATTCGCTTTTTTACGGGTATGCGTACCAGTGAAATCGATGGTCTGCAATGGAAAAATATCGACTTACAGCGTCGTGAAATCCATATCAGAGAAGCGTTAGTGAATGGTGTGCTTGGCGGAACCAAAACTTATGGTTCTGACCGCACGATCCAGATGAATGACCGCGTTTACCAAGCCTTTATGCAACAGAAAAGCTTAAATAATGGTAAATCAGAGTTTGTTTTCTGCAATCGTGATGGTGGACCTCTCGATTACCGTCTGGTGAATAAACGTGTCTGGCATCCGATCTTGCGCTTTCTAGGATTGAAGTCTAGAAGAGCCTACCAAACACGTCATACAGCAGCAACTCTATGGCTGTCAGCAGGAGAAAATCCGGAATGGATCGCACGTCAATTGGGACATTCAACGACTGAAATGCTATTCCGGGTCTATAGCCGTTACATCCCCAATGTTACGCGCCGCGATGGCAGTGCATTTGAAGCCATGCTGGAAAAACTAAATACAGAGGAGCTTGCACATGAATAGTAAAGCTTTCTTTGGTGGTGTGGTCGTCAGCCCTGAAGCAGATATGGTCGCTCGTGAACTCATTCATGAGTTACACATTCCCAAACTGCACAATCTGGCCTTTTTGCTGGAAATCAATAAATGCTTCGATGACCACCAAGCATTGAGACTCTGGTTACAGCGAATGCTGGATGAAGGGCAAGCTCATTACGATGACTTGGCTCAACAGGCCCGTCTCCGCTTAATGAGTCTCGCTCACTCATAAAACAAACATAAAAGGTCATCAAATCGATGACCTTAGCCCCTTTATACCTATAAAAAGGTCAACATATGAATAAAGATATTTCAATTTGGATGCCACTCTATATTGGCGACCTACAGGCGAAATTTGCACGAATGACAGCAGAACAAATTGGTGCGGCACTGCTGTTAATGATGGATTTCTGGAAAAATGGTGCCATTCCTCATGATTTAGCAACGGTATGCAGCATCACGAAATTACCGCAGCACACCAAGGCTAAAACTTTGTTAAATACGCTGATGGCCCTAGAATTGTTTGAAGTCGAGTCTGAGCAGATTCATTCAAATTTCTTAAGCAGTTTAAAAAGCCAGGCATTGCAAAATCAGCAAATGAAATCTGATAAAGCTAAAAATGCAGCTCAAGCACGTTGGGGGAAATCCGCTAGTAATGCTCAAGCATCAACCAAGCAACGAAAAGTAAATGCTCAAGCAACTCCTGAGAAGAGCTCGAGTATTACTCAAGCCATGCTTGAATCATGCCCTTCATCTTCATCTTCATCTTCATCTTCATCTTCATCTTCATCTTCATCTTCATCTTCATCTTCATCTTCATCTTCATCTTCATCTT
>NZ_BBTF01000018.1:0-76999 GCF_000876115.1 Acinetobacter sp. NBRC 110496 | reverse complement strand
CTTAAAATGCTCAATCTTGCCCTGATTCGCCTTACCTATATGTCCAACTGCTTTATTTGAAAAGTTTCTACGAACAACTTCATTCCAGTTCCGTACCTGTATGTAAAATTGGTTTCTAAAGTATAAATCAAACAGATATTGCAACTGATCAACCAAACCTTGTTCATCAAATTTCGGAGAATGCTTAAAAATGAGAATACAATGCAAATTCACGCCTAAATGAAAATCATGCTCAAATTTTGTATTTGCACAAACAAAGTTGGGTAAGCATTGTAAAATATTACCTATCAATTGAGTCTGTTGATAAATGAGACTAAAAAAATTCTCGAAGTTATAGGTATTGCGGTTTTGATAAGAATTGATAAATCGAACATCTACACAAAGAACATACACACTGCCTAGTTGTTCAAGCAAAAAATCAAATGATTGATACATCTTCCCTAAATGATCCAGTCTTTCTTTTCTTTTTTCCCCTCTAGAAATGTAATTGTGCTCGTCTTGCTCTTGAATTTTAGATATACCATCAAAGCACTTTTCTTTAGGAAAACTGTCTACATTCCAATTTCTATCGATTGCAATATTAATGTCATCAATTTGAAAAAATGACTGGTTAAGTAAGTGCAACTCTTCCAGATCAGTCACTCCTGCCATCCAAAGTCGTTGCTGTAATTTTTTTGGGATTTCTGGATTTATGTAGATTTTTTTAAAAATATTAAAATTATCACTAAATCGTACATTCGGTAATTTCATCATATTGCGATGAAAACGTAATGTGCTGAAAGTTGCATGTATCTTATCAAGCCGCTTTTGATCATTATTTTTGACTGCCTCTTCATAGGTACTAAGGCTTGTTATCACGCGATTAAAGATGTTATCAACAAAAAATTCTATGTTTTTCAGGATCTGAACTGATTCGTGAAAAAATAACGATTGATCGAAATTCTCATCTTTCAGATTTCTCACTGACCGTTGAGCACGCTGACTTAAAATTTTAAAAATATCCTCTTTTTTTATTTCTATTATTTTCATAATCTATGCTCTAAACAAATAAAATCAGCCGTTACAGTATATAAATTATATCCAAAAAGTTACTATTAATCACATTTTTAAAAACCATTATTTTTTCAAAAAACGACTAAGCAAACAAAATATCAACTAAAAAATAATTCATATTTGTGTTGATAATGTTGAGACAAATAAGATGAAAATATTCTCTCATGCCTTTTCAATATTCAGCTAATGAGGGTCAGTGAAAATTCATTAAGATTAAATCTAAAGCCTGTGTTTAATTTCAAGGAAATATGTACAATCAAGTAATTATTAAGAATATCTAAACAAAAAATTTAAAGGTTTGAATCCTGATATAGCTTTTTTAATGATTGATTTTCATGATGCTATCCAAGTAATTCGCCCATTTCTGCAACCACTCCGCACATTCCGCTTCATAATTATGCAGGTTGTACGTTCCCTCAATTCCCTTTTTGGAATGCCCTAGAACTGCTTCTGCAATATCTGTAGGACAGCCTAACCTAGACAATCCTGTTCTAACCGTCCGCCGTAAATCATGTGGATTCCAATCATCCATATTTTCCAACCAAAGTTGCTCAGGACGATATTTCGTTTGAACTTTCTCTGGATTCTTCAGTTGCCATTTCATTTCACTCAAAGACTTTTGCTGAATAGGAAGCCCTGTTCGACTCGAAGCGAATAAATATTTCTGATCAGGTTTGTAGAATGTGTATAAGAAATTAACGCATTGGGTTGATAACTGAACATAACGCTCAGTGCTATTTTTTGAAGCTTTTAGATGCCATATACCTTGATCTAAATCAAAATCGCTCCATTGTGCATCACACAATTCTCCAGTACGGCAACCTGTCCACAACGTTAAATAAAGGATATGTTTTTGATGTGTTGTAAATCCAGATGTTGGCAACCAAGCCAATACACGTTTTAATTCCTGATCATTTAAAACTCGTGTACCCTTTTTACAGGTTACTTTTAGCCTTGATTGCTTGATACTCATTTTGGCTAATAAGGCAGGATTGGCAAAATTGGCAGGAAATCGCTCAAGTCCAATAGCGTATTCATACGCTAACGTCAATTCGGACAATACCCGTCCAGCCTGCACATTAGAACCACGATCAATAATCTCTTTGGTTAAAGCCACCACATCCTTTCGAGTTACTTCTAGAGCAACCCGATTTCCTAAAACTCGTACCGCATCGCCATACAGGGTTCGTCGTGTTTCAGATTGACCTTTGGGCTTTCTTACCCCCAAGACCTTCTTCCTTTCTCCTGTTCGAGGGTCAGCAACCCAGTGATCTTCAATCACCTCCATCAAATACATTTCTATCATTTGATGTACCGTGAGTTGAGACATATCTTTTTGTGCAAGCTCTTGCTCAATCTGTTGTTGAAGCTTCTCCTGCTCTTTTTTTTGTTTTGGACAAATCCCCTGATTTCGTTCAGCCTTTAAACGAATCAGTTCTATCCTTGCCTCTAATAATGAAACTTGAGGGAAATTTCCAATTTTATATTGCTTAATTGCATCATCCACAGGACTACGGTAGCGGTAGAAAAAAGTCTTCATTCCCGTTTTACCACAATGTACCCTTAGCCCTACATATTCCCCAATATCCGCCTTATCAGGATCACCCACTTTCATTTTCTCAATAGCTTTTGCTGAAAGTGCTTTTTTTATTGGCGTTTGTTGATCTATCGAACGAACCACTTTAATCCTCACTGAAAGATTGAATTATTTGTTATCCTTTCAAGCTGTCCATTTTTCCAATATTGATAAGGAATGATGGCTAGTTTAAACTAAAACAACCTACACTAAAACCTACACTAATGTTTTGGCTTGGGCTGTATTTGCTTAGATTTTCTCCTACACCTTCGGATATTCTGTTTATGTTATACATGGTTAAAAACATTGAAAATAAAGGACTTAATAACAATGAATGATAATAATAGCATGGCAGATCTTTCAAACCACACCCCAATGATGCAGCAATATCTCAAAGTCAAAACAGACTATCAACATGCATTGCTGTTCTACCGTATGGGCGATTTTTATGAGCTTTTCTTTGAAGATGCACATTTAGCAGCCAAACTTTTAGGTATTACCCTGACCCACCGTGGCAAAGCCAGTGGTCAGCCAATTCCAATGGCGGGTGTACCTTATCATGCAGCAGAGGGCTATCTGGCTCGTTTAGTCAAAGCTGGCCGTACTGTCGCCATCTGCGAACAAGTTGGTGAGGTCACAGGCAAAGGTCCAGTTGAGCGTAAAGTAGTCCGTATCTTAACGCCAGGCACATTAACCGATGATGCTTTATTGGGAAGTTACCAATCGTCGAATCTGGTTGCGCTCTGTATTCAACAAAATCAAATTGGTTTCGCCTTACTCGACTTGAGTGCAGGCATCTTTAAAGTTCAACAACAAGACTATAAACCTGAACAATTGGCCATTGAACTGGCGCGTTTAATGCCAAGTGAAATTCTGATCGATGAAGATCTGGTGGATCAGAATATTATTGAGCAAATTAAGAAAAATCTGGACTGCCCAATCACTAAACGTCCGAATGTCGATTTCAATTTAAATAATGCCCAAAAGACCTTGTGCGATCAGTTTAGTGTATCGACTTTATCTGGATTTGGCTTAGATCCACTTCCACTGGCAAAAGCCGCTGCCGCAGCACTGATTCACTATGCCAAAGAAACTCAAAAAACGGCCTTACCACATATCCGTTCCATTCAAATTGAGCAAAGTACCGACTTTATTGCACTTGATCCGATCACCCGTCGCAACTTAGAGATTATTGAGCCATTGTTTGAACATGGCACATCTTTATTCCAGTTGATTAATGATTGCCAAACCGCAATGGGTGGACGCTTACTCAGTCGGACCTTGATGCAACCGATTCGTGATACCGCCGTTTTGGATGCGCGTCTTGATGCAACCGAGCAATTATTAAAAGGCTATCACGAATCACCTGTGCGCTTGGTGCTCAAAGAGATTGGTGATATTGAACGTGTACTCAGTCGTGTCGCTCTGGGGAGTGCACGTCCACGTGATTTAGTACAATTGCGTCAGGCATGTGCACAAATTCCATTCTTACGTCATGCCCTTGATCCTGTATTAAAAACACAGCAATCTAAACTGTTAACACAATTAGATGAAGAACTGGGTGATTTTAAGAGCCTGCATCAACATTTAATGGCTGCCATTGTTGAACACCCACCCGTGCTATTGCGTGATGGTAATGTTATTGCAGAAGGCTATGATGATGAGCTGGATGAATTGCGCAAAATTCGTGATCATGCTGGACAATTTCTAATTGACTTAGAAATCAAAGAGCGTGAACGTACAGGAATTAATACCTTAAAAATTGGTTATAACCGTGTCAGTGGTTACTATATCGAGTTGACCCGTGCACAAGCAGAACAGGCGCCTGCCGATTATATTCGCCGTCAAACGCTGAAAAATGCTGAGCGTTATATCACACCTGAACTGAAAGGTTTTGAGGATAAAGTGCTTTCCAGTGAATCACGCGCCCTTAGCCGTGAAAAACTGCTGTTTGAATCACTTTTAGATGAGTTACGCCAAAATATTGCACATTTACAAATGATGAGTGCCGCGATTGCACATATCGATGTAGTGGCAAACTTTGCCCATCAAGCCCGATTGAACAATTGGGCAAGACCTGAGTTTAGCGCAGAAACAGGTATCAAAATTCAAGCGGGTCGCCATCCTGTGGTAGAAGCCTTAAATAAAGCGCCATTTACACCAAATGATACCTTTTTGGACACCCAACATCGTATGGCGATTATTACAGGTCCAAATATGGGTGGTAAATCGACCTTTATGCGTCAAACCGCATTAATTAGTCTACTGGCCTATTGCGGCAGTTTCATTCCAGCCAAGTCAGCAAAATTAGGTCCGATTGATCGAATTTTTACCCGTATTGGCTCTGCAGATGATCTCTCTACAGGTAAATCGACCTTTATGGTCGAGATGACTGAAACCTCCCAGATTTTGCATCATGCCACCAGTCAATCTTTGGTCTTGATGGATGAAGTTGGTCGTGGAACCAGTACCTATGATGGTCTTTCTTTGGCTTGGGCCTGTGTGGTTGATCTAACCAAACGGGTAAAATGCTTATGCCTGTTCGCAACACATTACTTTGAATTGACTGAACTTGGCAGTGAAGCAGGCATTGATAACTACCATGTCACCGCTCAAGAACTGAATGGCAACTTGATCTTGCTGCATAAAGTACAACAAGGCCCTGCAAGTCAAAGCCACGGTTTACAAGTCGCAAAATTGGCAGGTATTCCAGCCAATGTAATTAAAGAGGCGCAGAAGCGTTTAAAAATTCTGGAGAAACAGCAACACCAACATTTGCAAAGCAGCGTACAGAATGATTTATTCAGCGCTGTTGAACATGAAATTGAAACTCCGGTAGTTGAGCGAGTAATTGAAGTTGAAGTCAAATCTCCTGCATTGGAATTGTTACAACAGATTGATGTTGATGATCTGACCCCTCGTCAAGCGCTTGAACAACTGTATCAACTCAAAGCCTTATTTAAGACAACACAGACGCTCGAAAGTTAATCGTGTCGAAATCAGCTCTGGTTTTATGCCAGAGCTGATTTACATAGTGCGCACTAAAATCAACAACCCCTCACCCCGTTATCGGCTTGATCATGTTATTGCTATATAAGATCAATAGCTCTATGAGGAAAATCTCATGTCTCGTGGTGATAAATCGGCTTATACAGCAAAACAGAAAAGACAAGCAAAACATATTGCACAAAGTGAACTGGAGCAAGGCCGCTCTCCAGAAGAAGCTGAGCGAATTGCTTGGGCAACGGTCAACAAACAAGATGGTGGTGGGCTGAAGAAAAAGTCAAACTAACAAGTTGAGCGCTGTTGTTGAGACTTATTATCAACAAAAGTCATATAAATAAGTCCATTTCATTGATACGAATAATAAATATCAATAAAAGGAATTGTTTCTATCAGTATTTTTTGCCTAAAATACACTATGCAAAATGAAAACCATATTTTTTAGGTAGCTGTCGCCATGACCTTTGTTGTCACTGAAAATTGTATTAAATGTAAATATCAAGATTGTGTTGAAGTTTGTCCAGTTGACTGCTTCTACGAAGGTCCAAACTTTCTTGTCATCAATCCAGATGAATGTATTGACTGTGCGCTCTGTGAACCTGAATGCCCAGCAAATGCAATCTTCTCTGAAGATGAATTACCAGAAGGTCAAGAAGTCTTTATTGAACTCAATGCTGAATTGTCTGAGAAATGGGCGGGTAATAACATCACCCAAATTGGCGAACAACCTGCCGATCGTGAAGAGTGGAACGGCAAGCCAGACAAACTGCAATATTTAGAAAAATAATTTGAAAGGCCAGTTTTACTGGTCTTTTTTATACCTGAATCACACATTTCTTTGCAATTACCTCATTATTCATGGCTTATTTTGCATTAAAATAGTTCACCTACAGATTTTGAACTGCCTTTTATCATGCAAAATAAATTACAGGGTCTATTACCATTATTGATCATTCCTGTGATGATGGTGGGCTGTAGCAGCTCCACAACAAAAGTAAATCAAAACCAAGGTAAAAGAATTTACATTCCACAAGAACAAGTGACCTTTACTCGCCCGATTCCGAATAAAGTTGAACCCGCATCATATCGGCAATGGCTCAATCAAGGTGATAACTATGCACGCGTTCGTGAGTATGAACAGTTTCTGAACCGAAATAATGTCGCACACATCATTCCAAGTTTTGAGCTATTACGTACAGCACGTGACTGGCAGAAATGTGGTCGTACAGAATATATGGTTCCTAATCGTGAATTGTGGGGTAATGCCCTATCAACCCTACGAGTGTTTAAGTATTTAATCGCAGCCAAAGTTTTAACCGATTTTGAAGTCACTTCAGTTTATCGCGATTTACCCCTAAACCAATGTGCTGGCGGGGCTGGCTCTTCAAAGCACTTATTTAACTCAGCGATCGATTTTCGTATCGGGCCTGAATATCCTCAACCGCAAGACTACGCATATATTGAACAAACCAAGTTTAAGCTATGCCAATTCTGGGCCCAGCATGGCCAGAGTCTGGATTTAGGGATTGGCCTATATAGTTCTGGTCAGATTCATATTGATACTCAAGGCTACCGTACTTGGGGACCAGATCTGACCCGAAATAGCTCAATGTGCAATTTCTAAAAGTAGATTACGCAGCAAAAAGGGATCATTTAGATCCCTTTTTGCTGCAATCAAATTGCACTCTGAATATAAATGTTTAAAATGCAGCTAACAGATTGATAGGTAAATTTGATTATGCAACAGATGTGGACCGAGGTTGATGACTATATCAATTCACATTTAATTCCCACAGACCCAAGACTTCAACATGCATTAGACAATACCGATACTCAAGGCTTTTCTAATCATTTGGCTGTTGCGCCTAATCAAGGCATGTTTTTGCAGATGCTGATTCAGATGAACCAATGCAAACGGGTATTGGAACTAGGTACCTTTGGCGCATATAGCACCATTTGGCTCGCCAAAGCATTACCAGAAGATGGCTACCTACTTACCGTTGAAGGTCGAGATACCCATGTCGTGATTGCCCAAGAAAATATTGATTTTGCCAATATGCCAACCCGTATTGAGCTAAAAAAAGGTCGCGGTGCAGATGTCATGAATCAACTGATTGCGGATCACAGTGAGCCTTTTGATTTCATTTTTATTGATGCAGATAAACAAAGCTACCGTGAATATTTTGAACTGAGCTTACAGCTTTCTCATTCAGGTACAATTATCGTGTTGGATAATGTCATCCGTGCCGGTGCTATTCTGGATGAAAACAACAAGAAACCAAGTATTGAAGGAATTCGTGAGGCATTCACAGCCTTGAAAGATCATCCTCAATTGCTCTCTTGCACCGCTTTACAAACAGTCGGTTCGAAAGGGCATGATGGTTTTGCAATCGCGATTGTAAAATAGCGATTAAAAAACAACCTATTTAATTTAGTTGTGTAATATCAACAAATTATATTTATCTCTAGTGCTTTTCCATATAGTTATCCACAGGAATTGCGGATAACTATATAGAATAAAATGAATCACTTAGCCACTAATAGTGGAACATTGGCATTACGGAAAATAGTCGTCGTAATACTGCCTAAGAAGAATTGATGAATTTTACTATGACTGAAAGCTCCCAATACGATTAATTGAATATCATGTTCTCTTTGATATTCAAGAATATTTTGGGCAACATCACCATAACGATAAATAGAAACCACATCTAAACCCGCATCAGTCAAATACTTTTCCGGTTCCGCCAACATTTCAGGATGATCTCCAACATACAACAAATGGCACTGAAGTTTTTTTAACAGGTCACTTTGTGCAATGCGTTGCAACATTTTTTGGCAGGTCGGTGAATATTCATAAGCTAAGATAAAACGCTTTGGTGGCTGGAAGTGTTCCCCGACAGTAATCACTGTACAATTGGCACCACGAATAAAATTCTCAACATTACTTCCTATTGGTTTATTTTTTTCTGCCGCCCGTTCCCCAACCCGTCCGATAATCACGATGTCATTTTCATTGAGGAGATTGAAACTTTGCTCTAGAAAATCACCTTTTTCCTGAATCTTAGAACTGCTTAAGCCATACTGTTTTTCAATCATTTCAGAAATATGTTTCAGCAAATTATTACTATAATCCAGTGCTAGCTCACTTTGTTTTTGTTCCAACTCGGCAAGTTCTTTGAGAAGCATAGCATTACTCTCAAAACCAATCACCCCACTGATTTCACCTAAATGATAACTCGCTGGGTAATAGTCCAAGATTTGCAACAGTACTAATTCCCTTTGGGTTTGTCTGGCTACCCACACAGCCGCCTCTGCCAGAGCATCAATGCAGGGTGAAGAATCAATACATGCAATTACACGGTTCATTTTCGCCTCTCTCTAGGTATATACCTTAGGTCTTCTACTTATTTTTAACTTAACATAGATAAAAGCATGGTAGGTTAAATTTATGTATCGAATCTCATACGCTTTTTTAGTGCTTTTTATTCAGTACGATAGCGAATTTTTTTAGCTGGATTTCCGACAACGACAGCGTAGTCTTCAACATCTTTAGTCACCATGCTATTCATACCCACTACTGCATGATGCCCAATTTTGATTCCATCTTTTATTCCAACATGCGCCCCCAGCCAGACATCACACCCCACCTCAATTCCTTTGGACGTAACAGGTTGCTGATAAATAGGACGATCCATCCCCATTCCATGATCAAATGCATATAAATGGCTATAGGCTGCAATTCGGACTTGATCATTTAATTTGATCCCCGCTCTCCCCCCATCTAGAATGCAATGATGATTAATCGCAACCTCATTCCCGATTTCCAAAGGACCATGTAAAGTACAATCCGCCGCGATGAAAGTATTATCCCCAATTGAAATTTTTCGACCTCGCTCGGCAAAAATATGCGCTAAAGGTGAAATAAAACAGTTCTTTCCAATTTCAACGGTTTCCATCTCCATCAAATAGGCTTGATATTCAGCTTGCCATGCTTCAGCCCATTCACGATGCTTTGGTTTTAGTGACCAATATAACCATGGCATGTAATTCAAACGTTGTTTATGCTGTTCCCGATATTTTAATAAAGGATCATGCGTCATGTTCTTGTTCCTCTATTACTTTTAGCAATTCACGACCCCGAGTCACATCTTGAAGTTTAATTCTCAAAGCTTCAATTTGATGCACTTGTAATCGGGCTAATACCATGACTCCTGTATCGGTATAGCTTTCTTGATATTCAATCTGTTGCTGCATCAATTCATACTGAATAATCGCCCATTCATTAAATAGACAGGCAAATTGAACTTGTTTCTTTTCAATCAATTCTATCTTTTCAGCCAAGAGCAGACATTGTCCTGCACAGCCCCCATAAGCACGAACCAAACCACCTGTTCCCAGTTTAATTCCACCATACCACCGATTCACTAAGACAATCACATTGGTCAGCTCATTGCCTTCAATGGTTGCAAGAATTGGGCGGCCTGCTGTGCCAGAAGGTTCACCATCATCATTAAAGCGGACATGATGACCGATCTTCCATGCCCAACATTGATGCGTTGTCGACTGATCTTTGTGCTGTTCCAGAAAGTCTTTCACTTGCTGTTCATTTTCAACAACTGCAGCAATCGCCTGAAAACGACTTTTTTTAATGTCTTCTTCAAAAGTAACCGTACTGGCAATGGTAAATGGCATAAAAACAAATATAAACTTAAAACATAATTATAGCTTTTTACATCACAAATAAAAAACCTCGCATACAGCGAGGCTTTTTTTAAATCAACATCGCCTAGCGTTCGCGCAATGCTTCTTTCGCTTTATTAAATGGTTTAAGTAAGTAATCCATAATGGTTTTTTGTCCTGTACGAATATCTACCGTTGCCACCATACCTGGCGTAATACTAAAAGCTTTACCAGCTTTGTTATACAAACGGTCTGAATCCGTACGAATATAGACACGATAGTAGAATTGATCTTGCTTCACTTCATCACGAATAGTATCTGGTGATATCACTGTTACTTTTCCATCTAAACCACCGTAGATCGAATAATCATAGGCCGTGATTTTGACCAATGCCTCCTGCCCTGGGCGAATAAATGCAATGTCGCGTGGTGAAATACGTGCTTCAATCAATAATTTGTCCTCTAAAGGAACAATCGTCATCAGCTTTCCGTTTTGCGGAATCACGCCCCCTAGTGTGGTAACGTCAATCTCTTTCACTACCCCACGAACGGGTGCCTTAAATACTGCACGCTGCAAACTGTCATTCCGACCATTGACGATTTGTTGTTGAGTCTGGATATCGGTATTTGCCTTAGATAACTCTTCGCGTGCTTTGACATAATATTGATTACGGGTGTCATTGATTTTATTACTAAGATCATTGGCTTCACGTTTTAAACGTAGAACTTCAACCTCACTGGCTGCACCTTTTGCCACGAGTGGCTCAGTCATTGCCAATTCCTGACGGACTAATTTAGCAGCCTGTTCATAGCCCTCAATCGACTGGTTCAAGTTAGCACGGCGAGAGAGATACAGTGCTGTTTCCTCTTGTACAAGTTTTGGATTCTTTTGCACTTCTTCTGGGAAACTCAATGCTGTTCCGCTGACCTCAGCACGCAAACGTGCTGCCGTTGCCTGTGCGGAAATCAACAAAGACTTAGATTCACCAACATTTGAAGCAAATCGCGTTGGATCAAGTTGGGCAAGCACTTGTCCTTTTTCAACAACATCACCTTCTTTGACATCCAGTTTAGTTAGAATCCCCCCTTCAAGCGACTGGATAATCTGTTCTTTTGAAGAGGGAATTACCTTCCCTGTACCCGTTGAAACTTCTTCTAAATTAAATAACCATGCCCAGATTAAGAGTGAAAATAAACCAATCCCAATCATCCAAACAACCAGCGTCGAACGAGGTAACTTAGGCTCCTTATAAGTTACATTCATCGAACGGCTGCTGTTTTGTTGTTGTTCACTCATAAATTTTCCTCGAACTATTAAACTATTTTTTGTTTTATCGTTGATTGTTGTAAGACTTGATCTACTGGTCCATCCATGACGATTTTACCCTCGTTCATGACAATAATTCGGTCAACCAGCTCCAAAACAGCACGTCGATGCGTAGCAACGACTAAAGTTCGATAACCTAACCAATTTTTCAAATGATCAATTAATTGTTTTTCAGCAACATCATCAATTGCAGCTGTAGGCTCATCAAGCAATAAGATATTAGGCTGACGAATTAATAAGCGTGCCAGTAACAACGCTTGTCGTTGCCCCCCAGAAAAACCAACCCCACCTTCCAAGACCAAATGATCTAGTCCTTCTTTCTTTTCATGTACAAAACTAAGTGCTCCAGTCACTTTGAGCACTTTTAAGATATCCTCATCACGGGCTAAAGGTGCCCCAAGCGTCAGGTTCTCACGGATGGTGCCATAGAATAAATGTGCATTCTGATTGAGCAGTCCCATATCGCGACGAACATCAGCAGGATCAATCAAACTAATATCCAGATCATCTAAATGTACTGAACCAGAGTTTGGAAATTGCATGGCAGATAAAATTTGTAGCAGCGTTGACTTACCAGCACCGTTACGCCCCAAGATCGCAATCCTCTCCCCAGCCCGAATTTTGAGTTGTGGAATGACTAAACTTGGACGTGGATCTTCCTCTGTATATTGGAATACCACTTTGCTCAACTCATAATCACCATGCAGCACCTCTTTGTGTACCAAATGCGCTTGATCAGGTTGATCAACAGGTTTCTGCATTAATTCATCGAGGCTCTTTTTCGCTACTTTCGCCTGTTGTAAACGACCTAAAATCCCCGTAATTTGTGAAATCGGTGCAAGCATACGAGAAGATAAAATCGAACATGCCACCAATGCACCCGTTGTCATATCCCCTTTCATTACAGCAAAACAACCCACCAGAATTACTGCGGCATAAGTCAGCCCCTGAATTTTCTGTGTCCAAGCCGTGAGTACACCAACAATCTTACGTTGCTGCATACTGATATCCGCAGATACCTCATTCATGTGGTTCCATTGATTTTGGAACCGAGACTCCGCACGTAATAGCTTAATGTCTTCAATGCCTTGAACGGCCTCTACCAAGATCGCATTACGAATAGACGATTCTCTCATTCCTTCTTGGGCAAGTTCTGCCAATTTCTTTTGTGCCAAGATTGCAGGCAAAATCATTAATGGCACCACTAGAAGCATGACCCAAAATAAATCACCACCAATAATTGCAAAGATCACCAAGAATAAAAAGAAGAATGGCAAATCCGCCAGAGCGCCCATAGTGGTTGATGTAACGAGCTCCCGAACACCTTCCAGTTCACGAATTTGAGAAATAAAAGTTCCTGTTGACTTTGAGCGTTCACTATTTTTAATTCTCAAAGCGTGACCAAAGACACGATCTGATATTCTTAAATCAGCGCGTTTTCCAATAATGTCAGAAATATAAACCCGAGAAAGCCGCAAGGTAAACTCGAAAATGGCAGCAATCAGAACACCAGCTGCAAGCACCCAAAGCGTTGGAATTGACTGTGAAGGGACGACCCGATCATAAACCTGCATGGAAAAAATAATCGTTGCCAAAGCTAAAATGTTAGCAATCAGCGAAGCCAGCATAATGTCGACATAACGCTTCCAGTCTTGTAAAACGATAGACCAGAACCAGCTTTGCTCATAAGGTTTAATGTATTCATCAATACGCGCATCAGGCACAGATTGCTCAGGTCGCAGTACATATACATTCTTTATGATGTGTTTGAGTGCACCAACGGCAAATTTCTGCGAAAGGCCTTGATCACCACTCAGTTGAACACTGACATGGCCTGAACCATCGGCTTTATCAATCACTCCCACCTGCCCATCTGCAAGCTCTACAAGTATAGGTAATCTCCAGGGATTAATGACATCATCACTAAATGCAATTCTTCTTACATTCATGCCAACCTGTCGACTAATCAAAATAAGGACTTCGTCTAAATTTTGATTTTGATTCCAGTCAAGTTGTAGGCGAATCCGTTCCTCAGAAGGTTCAATTCGATAATGCTTTGCAATCGTCAGTATGGCTTGTAACCAAGGCTGATAGTTTATTTTTGTAGTGATCATGGTTGTACCTCAAATCCTTGGATTTTTATATTATTGAGGTCATAGGCTTGACGAGAACGTCCTGTCGCAGCAATGTATTGTGCAATACTGCTGTAGATATCATAACGTGCTGTTTCTGCCTCTGAGTTCGCACTATGAATCGCTTGCTCTGCATTAAGCAGATCTACCAAAGTGCGAGTTCCCAATTTATATTGTTCTTGGTAAAGTTCTCTTGTTCGTATTGTTGTCGCTTGTTGCCCCGCCAAGACCTGCATTTGACGTTGCTTATTTTCGATTTGCTCCCTGCTGGTCCGGATTTGATCCAGCACTTTTAAATATACTGCATTAACTTGTGCTTTTGCTGCCTCTTCAGCAAAACTGGCAGCCCGGGTTCTTGAGGATGTCGCCCCGCCTTGATAGAACTGACTGGTTGCTTCAAACATAATGGCACTATCAAACCCACCATCTTTTTCATTATTGGGGTTACGACCGTGTAAAGCTTGACTCAGTTCTCCTTTTACAGATAGTGTCGGATAATTACTGACCTGTGTTTGTAATTTTTGATTACGTGCAACTTCAATCCCTGCCTGTGCGGCAATCATCTGCGGAATCGTATTGAACTGCGGTGCGGCATATAAATCAGACTGTTTAACAAACTCATCTGGGATGATCCATTGTATACTTTGTGTATCAAAACCCAATAAAGTATATAAATGCTGTTGATACTGACTCAGTAAAGACTGCTGGGCGATCATTGCAGATTGTGCAGATTGTAAATAAGATTGTGCCTGTATCGGGTCAGCCTGACTACTAATTCCCGCATTTGCACGTAGATTTGCAATTTCTTGAATGCGTCTTATCCCAGCAATCTGCTGATTAGCAATCTGTATAAGCTTCTGATAACGCTGAATATTAATAACTGTTTGTGCAACATCCAATGAAATATCATCAATTTTAACCAAGACATTGGCTTGCCCAACAACGACTTTTGCTTTTTCAACATCGACTCCAGACTTCACTTTTCCAAAGTCATAGAGCATTTGTGTCGCGCTCAGAGTGAGTAATTGCTGACCTCGGGTACTTTTCTTACCCAGATCTCCTGTACTTACGCCCCCCCCACTTGCGGATAGTAACCTGATTTAGCAACATCAATATTGGCATTTTGAGACGCCAATGCTGAAATCCCTTGGGCAATCTCTGGGTTACGCTGTACTGCAATCTGGACGGCATCTTTTAATACTTTAGATTGATTCTGCCAAAAAGCCGTCGGAATCGTTTCTTGTGGACGTCCAGAACCAACTACGGGTAAATCACTCCCTAATGAAGAATCCACAGAGAAATTACTTAATTTCTGCATCTGTGCGACCTTAAACTCATCACTGCTTTGCGGAACAAACAGTTTCGTTAGATTGTTCTTTAAAGTGTGATATTGCTCACTTGGTGGTGTTGCATGTGTCATCGGCACAGATAAGGTTGCTACATAAAGTAACCACTTGAAATCTATACTTTTTATCCACAATCCATTATTCACTTTTATATCTTTTTGCAAGTTCATATTTTTTTCGTATTGTTATCATTTCAGCATTTTCATTTTAATCATTTTTTTATAAAAAACACTATGTTCCGCACATAATTTCAGCTAATGATATGTTTATATTTTTGTAAAACAGTTCACACTTTTATAGAATATAAAAATTATATAAAAGGTATAAAATAAATATTTTTCATTAACTTAAGTAAAAAAATATAAAAAAAACTAATCGGAAAATAATTTTTCTTCTTTAATTTCGGTTCGATCATAAAAAAAGAACCCGTAGGTTCCTTTTTAAAGTTTCGGCTATCAGGAGCCTTAAACAACAAAATCGTCACCTAAATATACTTTACGCACTTGTTCATTGTCTAAGATTTCTTGCGGTGTGCCTTCAGCAATCACAGAACCTTCACTCACGATATAGGCTTTCTCGCAAATCGCTAACGTTTCACGAACATTATGATCAGTAATGAGTACTCCAATCCCCCGATCTTTGAGCGTCTGAATAATATCTTTAATATCACCAACAGAGATTGGATCAACGCCAGCAAAAGGTTCATCCAAAAGCATAAACTTAGGATCTGCAGCCAAGGCACGTGCAATTTCAGCACGGCGACGTTCACCACCAGAAACGCTCATTCCCAATGAATCTTTAATGTGATTGATTTTAAAATCGCTCAATAATTCATTTAAACGTTGCTGACGCTGCTGTTTATTTAAGTCTTTGCGGGTTTCCAAAATTGCCATGATATTTTCAGCAATCGTGAGCTTTCTAAAAATAGAAGCTTCCTGTGGTAAATAGCCAATCCCTTTACGCGCACGCTCGTGCATTGCGAGATCAGATAAATCAAGATTATCGAGATGGATCTCCCCTTTGTCCATACGAACAAGCCCGACCACCATATAGAAACTCGTGGTTTTACCTGCACCATTCGGCCCAAGCAAGCCCACAATTTGTCCACTTTGCATTGTAAAAGATACATCTTTTACAACCCAACGTTTACTATAATTTTTAGCTAAGTGCTTAATACAAAGCGTTTGTGGTTGTTGTCCCGACTGTTCCATTAATCACGCGCCCCTGGGAAACTTTTTGAACTAGAAGGTGGAATAATAATTTGTACCCGATTGGTCGAAGAACCTTGAGCCTCAACGTCCCCTTTGTTCATGCTGTATTTTAAGCTATTACCACGAATACTCGAGCCATCTTGATACAGATATGCTTTGCCAGTTAAGGTAATGATTCCTGTATCAGCATTATAGACAATCGTCTGTGCTTCACCACGCGCTAAACCTTTGTTAGTATCCATTTGCTGTTGAAATTTTGCAGGTTGTCCTTTAGCCGTGATAATTTGAATCTCTTTCTTGCTATTTAAATTTGCAACAAGCGAATCAGCCTGAAGCTTCATTGTCCCTTGCTCAATAACAACATTGCCAGTATAGGTTGTTATACCCGTTTTATCATTATAGGTAGCACGATCAGCAACCAAAGAAAGTTGTTGATTCCGATCTGATGGCAAAGCAAAGCTAGCAGCAGAAGAAAGTGCAACAAGAGCAGCACAAGTTGCTTGTTTAAGGAAAGCAGAACGAGATTTAGAATTAAGAGCTTGGCGCATACTTTCCTCGAATTTTATAAAATTCATATTGACCATTATTTAAATTAGCCTTTAAACCCTGACTCACGAACTCAGCAGATGGTGATTGAACCGTGACTTGATGTTGTGTTTCGAGTTCTCTTGTTTTTGGGTAACCTGTGAGTTCATCAGTGTAGAACTCCATTTTACCTTGATCAGACAATTTTGTTGCAACGACATCGCCCTGCAAGATGACTTTACTATTATCATCAAAGCCATTTGCTTGTTTGGCATAAAATGTTGCATCAGGCTTACCCTGTTTGTACATCGTCGCATTCAGTTGATCAAGCTGAGAAGTTTTTGATTGCATATTCTGTTGTAGCTGTTTAACTTCAGCCCGAATATACAGATTCCCCTTTTCATCTGTTTGCGTTAAATGAACACCTTGTGCTGAATAAGTCATATTCTTTGCTGAATCAACATCCAGCTTTTTTGCTTTGCCACTATAATAGTAATAGCCACCGCTCACAGCAGCGACCGCAACAGCGACAACATATAAAACTTTGGTATCCATAAACTGGGTTACCTAACCTTTGAGCAAATCAACACTATATTAATGTGGTACAGCAAGATATTTTTCAAGCAGTTCTTGGTAAACACCTTTTGCCATCAATAACATATCGCACACTTCACGTACAGCACCACGGCCACCCATCGCCTGAGTAACCAGATTGGCACGACGGCGCACTTCTTCATGCCCATTTGGTACAGTGACTTTCATGCCTGCAATAGCGAATGCAGACAAATCAGGCCAGTCATCTCCCATATAGATACAATCTTCGGGCAAGAGTCCTAATTGAGCACAAGCTTCACGTAATGCAGCGCCTTTATCTTCACGGCCCTGAAAAACCAAATCGACCCCCAGATCAGACATCCGTTTTTCAACGATGTTACTTTTACGCCCTGTGATGATAATCACTTTCATACCCGCTTTCTGGACAAGCTTCATCCCCAAGCCATCACGAATATCAAATGATTTAATTTCATCGCCGGAATTGGTTAGTGTGACAAAACCATCACTTAAAATTCCATCTACATCAAGTACAAGTGCCTGCAAATGACGCGCTTGTTCTTGTAAAGCATAAGATGCCATAGCTTAATTTACTCCAGCCTGAATAAGGTCATGCATAGCAATCACACCAATGACCTTATTGGCTTCATCAACGACCACAAATTGATTCACTTTTTTCTCATGCATTTTTTCCAATGCTTTGACCGCACGAGCCTCCTGAGAAATCGTCAGTGGTTTTTTAGTCATTACAGCCGAAACAGGCAAGTTCACATCAAAACCTTGTTGTTGATCAATCATGCGACGTAAATCACCGTCCGTAAAAATACCTAATAATGTATCATTTTCGTCAACAATCGTGGTTAAACCCAGACGCTTATCTGAAATTTCATACAACACCTTATTCATCGGCGTATCAGGGCGAACTTTTGGTAGCTCAATCCCTGTATGCATCAAATGTTTCACATGTAAAAGCAAGCGTTTACCTAATGCACCTGCAGGATGCGAACGTGCAAAGTCATCGGCAGTGAAGCCGCGTGCTTCCAATAAAGCAACCGCTAAAGCATCACCCAACACCAGTGTCGCAGTAGTACTTGAAGTTGGTGCCAAGCCTAAAGGACATGCCTCATCGGCCTCACCCAAAGTTAATGCCACATCAGCCGTTTGTGGCATTGGGCCTTTATCATCACGACTAATCGTAATTAGTGGCACCCCTAAATGCTTGATGAGTGGCATCAACATCATAATTTCATCACTCTTGCCCGAGTTAGAAATTGCGATGAGTACATCTCCACGTACCAGCATGCCCAGATCGCCATGACCCGCCTCACCTGGATGCATAAAGAAAGAGGGCGTTCCCGTCGATGCAAAGGTAGCCGCCATTTTACGACCAATATGACCAGACTTGCCCATACCTGTAATGACGACACGTCCCTTGCATTGCAAAAGTATTTCACATGCAACATCAAAACGCTCATCAACCTGTGCAGCAAGAACTTCAATTGCTTGTTGTTCGACACGCAAAGTTTCTAATGCACTTTTTTGGAAATCTATGGCTTGTGACATATGAGCTTGACTCAAAATAATACTCTATCCACCCACAGGGTAGATGATTTTAATCAAAAGAATGATGCGGATTCTAACATATCTGCAAATCTTACACGTTTCTAAATGTATAAGTTTTCATGAAAAATGGAGAGATGAAGCATGAAACAAGACTCATTATATACGAGCTAAATGTCAATCTTTTGAACATCTATGTATTCGCCACTTTTACATTCATCTATAAACGCTTGTCCCTTCCACGCTTTGCACAAAAGACTTGCTTATTATTAAACCAAATTGTATATACATATACATGTCAGTTTATACATGAACATACTTAAGCAACAAATCATGTATTTGTGAATAACGATAAGTATTTCAAGGATACGGAGTGAAAATGAGCTCATTGGATGAGAAAGAAAAACATCAGTTTATTGAAAGCCGCAGTATTGATTTCATTCCAGAACATGAAAGGCATGGCAGCATATTTGGTCAATTCACATTGTGGTTTGGTGCCAACTTGCAAATTACTGCAATCGTTACAGGTGCCTTAGCTGTTGTACTTGGTGGCGATGTATTTTGGTCAGTTATTGGTTTATTGATTGGGCAATGCTTCGGTGCCATCGTCATGGCCTTACATGCCGCACAAGGTCCTAAACTGGGTCTTCCCCAAATGATTTCCAGCCGCGTCCAGTTCGGTGTTTATGGAGCCTGTATTCCAATCTTCTTAGTTTGTTTAATGTACATCGGATTTACTGCCACAGGTGAGGTTTTGGCGGGTAAAGCCATCGCACAATTGATCAATGTAAGCAGCACAACAGGAATTTTAATTTACGCAGCTTTTATTGTGATCTTTGCAACCATTGGTTATCGTCTAATCCACTGGGTCGGGAAAGTTGCCAGTGTCATTGGCATCATTGCCTTTGTGATTATTTTAAGCCAAATTTTGACTCATTCAAATTTTGCAGCGTTAATTGCCGTTCAAAAATTTAGCTGGCCATCCTTTTTATTAGCGATCTCACTGTCAGCCTCTTGGCAAATTTCATTTGGTCCTTATGTTGCTGATTATTCCCGATATTTACCCTCAAACACCTCTTCCACACGTGTCTTCTTGGCAGTCGGTTTAGGCTCTTTAGTCAGTTCCCAAATTTCGATGACTTTAGGCGTATTCATTGCACAGATTGCTCAAGGCGGATTTGTCGGAAATGAAGTGCAATATGTCGTCGGCATGAATACGGCTGCTCTTATTATTACCTTTTTATATTTCAGTATTGCCTTTGGCAAAGTCACCCTGTCAACCCTGAATGCTTATGGGTGTTTTATGTGCATTGCAACGATTTGGAATAGTTTCAAACCTCATTCTCAAATTTCAAAAATGACGCGTTTATCTATCGTGCTTGCGATGGTTGCCATTTCTACACTCATCGCGATTCTTGGTGAACATACTTTTTTAAATACCTTCAAGGCCTTTATTCTGTTCTTGCTCACCTTTTTTATTCCTTGGAGCGCCATCAACCTCGTGGACTACTATTTCATTTCTAAAGAAGAATGTGATGTTGCCGCGTTATACGATCCAGATGGGGAATATGGTCGTTGGAACCCTATTGGTATTGGTTGTTATGTCATGGGAGTACTGTTACAACTCCCCTTTATTCACAGTAAAGTTTACACGGGTGCAATCGCGACCATGCTAGGTGGAGTCGATATCTCCTGGTTAGTCGGTCTCTTAGCAACGGCTATCATTTATTATTATTTTGCAAAAAAGGCACAAATTCGAGTATCGCACCCCATCGGCCATAAATAAAGAAATATTGCAAACGAAAGCCATCTTTTTTCTACTGATAACTTTATGAAATATGGTGCATACGTTATGATGAATAACGATTTTTGTAGAGTGTTTGAAAACCCTTATGCAACCTTTTGTTCTATATAACTCTGAGCAACGTAAAAAAGTTGAATTTGTCCCACGTAAAGAAGGTCAAATCGATATGTATGTCTGTGGCATGACAGTCTATGACTACTGTCATATCGGACACGCTCGGGTTATGGTTGCATTCGACTACATCATTCGCTTCCTGCGTAGCCAAGGCTGGAAAGTTCGTTATATCCGCAATATTACCGATATTGACGACAAAATCATTGCACGTGCCAATGAAAATGGTGAAAGCATCCAGCAACTCACAGCTCGTTTTATTCAAGCCATGAATGAAGATGCAGCAAATTTAGGTTGTGCTGAACCTGATGAAGCACCGAAAGCCACCGAATATATTGATCAAATGCAAAATATGATCGGTACATTGGTTGATAAAGGAGCTGCATACCCTGCTGCCAATGGCGATGTTTATTTTGAAGTCAGCAAGTTCAATAACTATGGCCGTTTGTCAGGCCGTAAATTGGATGATATGCAAGCAGGTGCATCTGAACGTGTCGATGTTGAAGTTGAAAAGAAGCATCCTTTTGACTTTGTACTCTGGAAACACGCCAAAGAAAATGAACCTGCTTGGGCTTCACCTTGGGGTAACGGTCGTCCAGGTTGGCATATCGAATGTTCAGCAATGTCAACCTGCTGCCTCGGCAACCACTTTGATATTCATGGTGGTGGTTCAGACCTGATGTTCCCGCATCATGAAAATGAAATCGCACAAAGTGAGGCTTCAACGGGCGAACAATATGTAAACTACTGGATGCATGTTGGCTTCATCAATGTAGATGGTGAGAAAATGTCTAAGTCTTTAGGCAACTTCTTTACCATTCGCGATGTGATGGAGAAATTCCACCCTGAAGTGATTCGCTACTTCATTGTGTCATCACACTACCGTAGCCCGGTTAACTTCTCTGATGTGGCTCTAAAAGAAGCAAAAACAGCACTCAGCCGTTTCTATCATTCGTTTAAAGCCTATCAACAGGTGTACGGTCAAAAAATGGTTGAGACGCTAGAACAGGGCTTTGTTGAACGCTTTAACAATGCCATGTGTGATGACTTTAATACTGCTGAAGCAATGGCGGTACTATTTGAACTGAATAAAGAACTAAATCGTGCAGTGAAAGAAGAGCAAGCAGAACAAGCAACAATGCTTTACTCTACCCTACGCCACTTAACGAACATTCTTGGTTTAGTTCAACATGATGTGGATGAATTCCTTAAGTCAGATATTGGTCAAGAAGCACTTAAACTGTCTGATACTGAAATTGAAAACTTCATTCAACAACGAGTCGATGCAAAAAAAGCCAAAGACTTTGCGAAAGCCGATGGCATTCGCCAGTCTTTATTGGATCAAGGTGTAGTTTTGGAGGATACCCGTCAAGGTACAATTTGGCGACGTGCTGATTAATTCAACACTTAGCATGATAAAGAGTTGACACTTGAATGAAACTCTCTATAATGCGTCCTATTGCGGGAATAGCTCAGTTGGTAGAGCATAACCTTGCCAAGGTTGGGGTCGGGAGTTCGAGTCTCCTTTCCCGCTCCAGATTCAAAAAACCCTCATCTAAAGATGAGGGTTTTTTTATTTCCCACACTTATCTCATCACCACTATTCTTCAAATAATAAGGCAAACTTTACAGCACAAATTAAATGTAATATTATAACATTACATTAAAACTTAGGAACCAAAATGAAAGTATGCTCATCCCTCAAAAGCGCCAAACGTCGCAGCAGTGACTGCCAAATTGTTAAACGTCGTGGCAAGCTATTTGTCATTTGCAAATCAAACCCCCGCTTCAAAGCAAGACAAGGTTAACTTGTCCTGCTTTACCAAAGGTTAAATAACCCTTACATTCCCTTACTACCATTTCTTTTTAAAATCTAATAACTTGGATATTAATGTTTTCACAAGGTTATATCTAAGATGAAAAAATCAATTATCGCCATTTCTTTAGCTTCTATTTTTTTAGTCGCATGTAATAAAGCAGAAACCCCTAAAACTGATGAACAAACCCCACCTGCAATGAGCACGGAAAGCAGCTCAGAAGTTGTAGATAGCGCACATACCGCAGAAAATTCATTAGACTGGAATGGTACATATAAAGGCGTTCTTCCTTGTGCAGATTGCGAAGGTATTGAAACCCAACTTCAACTCAATTTGGATAAAACCTACACACTCAAAGAAACCTATCTTGGTAAAGGTGATGGAAAAGCATTTGAAAACAAAGGTAAATTTACTTTTGACAGCAAAAACACCTCTGTTATTGAGCTCGATAAAGCGGGTGATGGCCGCAAATACTTTGTTGCTGAAGGCTACTTGAAAGCTCTCGATACAGAAGGCAAAGAAATTACTGGCGAACTGGCTGAAAAATACGAGCTACAGAAACAAGACCAATAAGCCCATCTATAAAAAGCCCACTCTTCTTGCTGGGCTTTTTAACAGGCAATAAAAAACCCAGTCATAAAGACTGGGTTTTTTAGAAGATACGAATTACTTCGCAGCAGCTTGAGCAGCAGCAACTTCTTCTGCAAAGCTCATTTCAGCTTTCTTCTCAATACCTTCACCCACTTCGAAACGAACGAATTGAGCTACAACAGTACCAGTCGCTTTTAATACATCAGCAACTTTCTTGTCATTGTCGATTACATACATTTGACGATCAAGAGCAACTTCGTTCAAGTATTTTTCAACTGAACCCGTTACCATTTTCTCAACGATGTTCGCAGGCTTACCAGATTCTAACGCTTTCGCTTCAGCAATTTCTTTCTCTTTAGCGATCAAGTCAGCTGGAACAGCTTCAGCATTTACAGCAACTGGGTTGAACGCAGCAACGTGCATTGCAATACCTTTACCAGTGTCAGCATCACCTGTGTAAGAAACAACAACACCGATTTTTAAACCGTGTTTGTAAACAGCCAAGTTTTCGCCTTCAACGATTTGAGCACGACGAACTTGAATGTTTTCACCGATTTTTTGAACCAATGCAACACGAGCTTCTTCTACAGTCGCACCGTCTTCAAGCTTAAGTTCAGCAATTTTCGCAGCATCAGTTTCGTTTGCAGCAAGTGCAGCAGCAGCAACTTTATCAGAGAAGTTTTTGAAGTTTTCGTCTTTAGCAACGAAGTCAGTTTGACAGTTAACTTCAACAAGAATTGCTTTGTTACCGTTTTGAATAATAGTGATCGCACCATCAGCAGCAATGTTGCCTGCTTTTTTAGCAGCTTTTGCTTGACCTGATTTACGAAGGTTATCAATCGCAAGTTCGATGTCACCGCCTGCTTCTGTTAATGCTTTTTTGCATTCCATCATTGCAAGACCAGTACGGTCACGTAATTCTTTTACCATGCTCGCAGTAACTGCAGTCATGTTGATCTCCTAAAATCGGTAGAAAATAAATCTGTTCAACAAAAACGGCCCAAAGAATCTCTGGGCCGTTTGCAATCTCGACGCTTTAATTTGCCACCATTACATGTCGCAAAAATGACAAGCTTGCGTCAAAACGCATTAAGCCTCAGAAGCGTCTTTAGCAGCGTCGTCGCCTTTAGCTTGTGCATTTGCTTGTGATTGAGCATATTCTTTACCAGCAAGAATCGCATCAGCCATAGCAGAAGCATATAAAGTTACTGCACGGATCGCATCGTCGTTACCCGGAATAACGTAATCAACGTTGTCTGGGTTAGAGTTTGTATCAACGATACCGATTACAGGAATACCTAAGTTTTTCGCTTCTTTGATTGCAATCGCTTCGTGATCAACGTCGATTACAAATAATGCGTCAGGTAAACCACCCATGTTTTTAACGCCGCCTAAAGCACGTTCAAGTTTTTCCATCTCACGAGTACGCTCTAAAGCTTCACGTTTAGTAAGCTTAGCAAAAGTACCATCTTGAGATTGAGTTTGAAGATCTTTTAAACGGTTGATAGATTGGCGAAGTGTTTTCCAGTTCGTCAACATACCACCTAACCAACGGTGATCTACATATGGTTGACCAGCGCGTTGAGCTTGTTCACGGATGATGTTAGAAGCAGCTCGTTTTGTACCAACGAACAATACTTTGTTCTTTTTGCTCGCTAGGTTGTTAACAAAGTTCAAAGCATCATTTAACGCAGGAACAGTATGCTCAAGGTTGATGATGTGAATTTTGTTACGCGCACCAAAAATGTATTGACGCATTTTTGGGTTCCAGAAACGAGTTTGGTGACCAAAGTGTGCGCCTGCTTGAAGAAGGTCGCGCATGCTTACGTTGTAATCTGCCATTTTCTTTACCTTAAAGTTTGGGTTAGGCCTCCATATATCCGCATTCTCCACCTATTGCTAGGCACCCAGAGTAATGTGTCGATATATGTGCGGATTTTTTTACGACTATTGTTATCAGATATCTTCGTAAAATCTTTTCATAAATAATAAAAGATAGTCACGAAAAGCATTTGATAAAATAGGCGGCTATTTATACCATAGACGCTTGCAAATTACCAAAAGTTTTTAGAGATCATGAATACGACTTATACAGCTCCTCGTCGATTAATCAAAACGCCCGAAGAAATTGAGAAGATGCGTGTTGCAGGCAAATTGGCGGCTGAAGTTCTAGACATGATTAAACCGCATATCAAAGCGGGTGTGAGTACATTAGAACTCGATACAATCTGTCGCAATCATATTGAAAATGTTCAACAGGCGATTCCTGCCTGCGTTGGCTATGGTGCTGCACCTGGTCGCCCTGCTTTCCAGCATTCTATTTGTACTTCTGTAAACCATGTGGTTTGTCACGGTATTCCTTCTGAAAATAAAATTTTAAAGAATGGCGATATTCTTAATATTGATGTGACCGTAATTAAAGATGGTTATCACGGCGATACCAATATGATGTATGTCATTGGTGGTGAAACTTCAATTTTAGCTAAACGCTTGTGCTCAGTGGCTCAGGAAGCGATGTATCGTGGCATGGCAACAGTAAAGGATGGTTCATACCTTGGTGATGTCGGTTATGCAATTCAGCAATATGTTGAATCTGAGCGCTTTAGTGTAGTACGTGAATATTGTGGTCACGGCATTGGCAATGTGTTCCATGATGAACCACAAGTGCTACATTATGGGCAAAAAGGTACAGGTATGCGCCTAGAGGCTGGCATGACCTTTACGATTGAACCAATGGTAAACGCAGGTGTTTGGCAGACTAAACTTTTAGGTGATAAGTGGACCGTCGTCACAAAAGATCACAAGTTATCTGCTCAATATGAACATACAATTTTAGTAACCAAAACAGGGATCGAAGTTTTAACAGCTCGCCCAGATGAAGATCTATCACGCTTTATGTGATTAATTTTCCTTAAATTTAGTTTAAAAAGTCACTTCGGTGGCTTTTTTTATTCCTTCACAATTTCTTCATCAATTTATCTAAATCAAACAAAAAAATTCATAAGCATAACAATTATAAATCCTAACTAAACAAAGCCCAAATAAAAATCGCGTTAAGGTGGGCGCAAGAAAAATCCTAACAAACATTCGGACATGGAGTCCTCAAATGATGAAAAAGCCCTTCGCTTGCCTAATTACAGGCTTATGTGCCCTACCCACTTTTGCTTTTGCAGACTCACCTTATTTCAGTCTAAAAGATGGCGATGGTTTCAAACGCTTTTCGGTTTCCGCAGGTTGGTTACATGCTATGCCTCAAGGCAACGGCAACCCAATTAATATCAACACGAGTGTAGCCGAGGGAACAAAGTCCAAAGTTGGTGATATCACCGTTGACTCTGTTTTGGGTGCTGTAGATCAATCCACAGCAGATGGTAAGAAAAAACATGATACCCTGCAAAGTCTGGTCACTAATCCGTTAACAAAACCACTTATTACTCACAAGGGTTCTGATGGAAAAACCTATTTAAATTCAGAAGTTGCTGGAGATGCCACCATCAATGGTTTATCTAATTGGCAAGCCCAAGGAACAGGTCTGACCGCAAATAATGTCGACACACTTGGTATAATGGCCAATTATCATTTTACTGATAATGTGTCCTTAGAATTTAAAGCAGGTATACCACCCAAAGTTAACATCAAGGGAGAAGGACAAATCTCAGCACCCTTAAGTGGATCAGATAAGCCAGGAAAAGTTGCAGGCATAATCGATGCTGGACAGATTATTGGTGGAGACTTACCACTGAGAAAAGATATTCCGATTACGAACCTCTCACAGAGCAAAAAAGCCGCGTCAGCAACTGCCTGGTTACCGGCTGCTGAACTTCATTATCAATTTGGTAAATCTGGTGTGAATAAATTCCGACCTTATGTAGGTATAGGCGTTATGTATGCCCATTTTACTCATCTAAAACTAGATGATAATGTTGGCAATGACTTAGTTGCTGCTGGTCATAAGATTCAGAATGTGCTTGATAACAAAGCTGGGGCAGCGCTTGATGGTAAAATATCATCGGCTAATCCTAAAATTAAGGTCGAAGCAGATGATGCATGGGCACCAATGGCGACTCTAGGTGCGACTTATGACTTTAATCCAAACTGGTTTGCTGTAGGTTCTGTCACGTATGCACCAATGAGCAGTGATGCAAAAATCACTATTTCAGACTCCAATACAGGTAAAGAGTTGATCCGCGCTAATACCAAAATTGATATCGATCCATTAATCACCTATGTCGGTGTCGGCTATCGTTTCTAAGCGTTTTAGCTCATAAAAAAGCAGCCGTTGCTGCTTTTTTTATTTCCTGACATTTTTTAATGGGAAACAAGTTATTCAAACGAATAGAACTCTAATCATTTTTTAGAATCGAAATATAAACAGAAGTATTTTAAAATACTTTTCACTTATTCCAAGATCACAACAACAATGCCAACTCCTCAATTTTCCAAACAATTGGTCTATATGCTAATTGGAAGTGCACTGATCCTTGCACTCTCATTAGGTGTCCGCCATGGTTTTGGTTTATACCTCGTTCCCATGAGTGATACCTACGGCTGGGGTCATCATATTTTTAGTTTTGCCATTGCCATGCAAAACTTAATCTGGGGTGCAGCGCAACCATTTACAGGGGCCATAGCTGATAAATATGGAACGAAAAAAGTGGTCATGACAGGTGGCCTCTTCTATGCCATTGGTTTAGTGCTCATGGCATTTAGCTCCACAAGTCTTTTACTTAATCTTAGCTTAGGCCTTATCATCGGGCTTGCGCTATCAGCGACCTCTTTTACCGTACTGCTTTCTGCGGTTGGTCGTGCTGCACCACCAGAGAAACGTAGTATGGTGATGGGGATTGCCAGTGCTGCGGGTTCCTTTGGGCAGTTTATCATGTTGCCTTCAACCCTCTTGCTACTTAAAACGATCGGTTGGTCTTCTGCTTTACTGGTGAGTGCCTTTGCCATTGCATTTATTGTCCCGCTGGCTTGGTTATTGAAATCCCCTGCCTCTACAACACCTAAAGCGTTAAATCAACCCAGCCTCAGCTTTAAACAAGTTTTACACATTGCCAGAAAACACAAACCATTTTGGTGGCTATCTCTTGGTTTTCTGGTCTGTGGCTTCCAAGTGGTGTTTTTAGGGGTACATCTGCCTGGCTATCTGATCGATCACGGCTTTGATGCGACAACAGGAACGGTGTTTTTAGCACTCATTGGTTTATTTAACATCATTGGGACTTATGCTGCTGGCTGGTTAGGCGACCGCTATTCAAAACCGAAGTTACTGATGCTGCTCTATGGTTTACGTGGGATTGCGATTATTGCATTTCTATTGCTACCACTCAGCACATTGACCGTTTATGCTTTTGGGATCATTATGGGCTTACTTTGGCTTTCAACGGTTCCACTCACCAATGGCATTGTAGCCAACATGTTTGGGGTCAAATATTTATCCATGCTGAGTGGTATTGTGTTCTTTACCCATCAAATCGGTTCATTTTTCGGTGGTTGGTTAGGTGGCGTCAATCATGACCTTGCAGGTAACTATAATATGATCTGGCTGGCCTGTTTAGTGCTTAGCGTATTTGGTGTGGTGATCCATCTTTTCGTCAATGAAGAGGCTATCATTCATGATGAATATTGAACGATATTTTACATTGATCCTGCTCGTCTGCGTTGTTGGCCTCATCAGCATCTCGATTCTGATCTGGTTTCAAACGCCTGATTTATTTGAATACTTCAATCAAGCCTTCTGTGCACATTAAGCACATATTTCGACTCTTCATTATTGTCATCTAACAATCAGAAAACTGTCATCAAATCATCAAATTTCGATGCTTTAATAAAAAATAAAAAGCTCTAAAAATGCAAAAAGCCTGCTGATTGATTCAATCAGCAGGCTTTTTACACTATGAATAAATGCATAAAATAAAAGAGCTGCACTTGAGCAGCCCTTTTATTAATCAACATCAATCAAGTTTACTACTGACGTTTAGGCAGCGGAATATATTGCGATTGTGCATTTTGCTGCACTTTACGCTCCCCAACTTTGACTTGCACAGTTTGCTGCTTACCATCACGCTCAATCACAACATCAATTAAGCTTTCTGGTGCTTGTAATGCAACATAATTAATTAAATGTGATGCAGAAGAAATCTGTTCATTATTCACCTGAATGATTTTATCACCACGTTTAATTCCCGCAGAATCAGCAGGACCTTCGCGTAGTACATCTGCAACAGTAACGCCAATCGGTTTAGCAGCCAATACATCTTCATCCAAGTTATTTGGAATCAAACTTATTCCTAACCAGCCACGCACGACACGACCATCTTTCAGAATAGAGTTCAGCACTTGCTGGCAGACTTTGGCAGGAATCGCAAAACCAATCCCTAATGAGCCACCTGATTGAGAGAAAATCGCGGTGTTAACACCAATAAGATTGCCCGCAACATCAATCAATGCGCCACCCGAGTTCCCCGGATTAATTGCAGCATCGGTTTGAATAAAGTCTTCATAGGTATTAATTCCTAAATCAGAACGTCCAGTTGCCGAGATAATGCCCTGAGTCACGGTTTGCCCCACACCAAATGGGTTACCAATTGCAAGCACAACATCACCCACTTCATTACCACTCAATTTGAATGGAAGAACAGGTAACTTGTCTAACTCAATCTTAATCACAGCCAAATCTGTATCAGGATCAGTACCAATCACTTTTGCTTCAGCACGACGACCATCATAAAGTGCAACTACGATATGCTCAGCTTGGGCGATCACATGATTATTGGTCAGAATATATCCATCTGCACGTACAATCACGCCTGAACCTAAACTGTTTTCATTTTGAGGCTGTTGCGGTACTTGGTTGCCAAAAAACTCACGAAATACAGGATCATTCAATAAAGGATGATTCATCTGCTTTACTTTCTGGGTCGTGAAAATATTGACCACGGCTGGCGCTGCCACTTTAACCGCAGCACTATACGACACCACCCCACCCGCACGCGAGGTATCGATCAACGGTTCAACCTTCTCGGCTGGCATTTTTACACCATCAGCCGCTACAGTTGGTTTCGGCTGATGCGATTTCTGCCAAGCCAGAAAACTAAATATAACAAGAATGAGTAATACCCAAGGTAACCATGTAAATGCACGGCGCACGTTTATTATCCTCTACGCGAAATTATGTTATGAACGTAATTTATTGAAGAACTGGAAGTTTCCACTATTGTAAAGTAAATTGCTTAAAATCAATGCAAAAGTTAAAAAAGTTTTGTCTAGCTTTAGTTACATTTAAAAATATGTTCTTATTGATCTTTAGAAAAGATGTAAACAATTGAGGAATCGCATGGCAAATTTGCATGACATTGTGCAGTGGTGTAATCAAACCTTAAAAGCAAATGAGTTTAAAGACTATGCACCAAACGGCTTACAAATCGAAGGCAAGCTTGAAGTCAACAAAATTGTCTGTGCTGTAACCGCATCAGAAGATGCGATTGATGCTGCCATTGTTCAGCAAGCTGATGCATTGCTTGTTCATCATGGCTATTTCTGGAAAGGTGAACCCTACCCAATTACAGGAATGCGAGGCAATCGCATTAAAAAACTGATTCAAAATAATATTTCTTTAATTGCCTATCATTTACCTTTGGATGCACATCCAACATTAGGCAATAACATCGCTATTGCCGATTTGATTGGTCTACACGATCTGGAAGCACTAGATCCAAGTGAAAAGCATCCTATTGGTAATATCGCCTATTTAGACGACTCGCTCAGCCCTGAACACTTCAAGGCAAAGTTGCAGACTATTTTTGATTTTAATGTGATCCATTTACCAAGTGATAAAACTGCAATTAAAAAAATAGGCTTCTGTACGGGTGGAGCGCAAGACTTTATCGCCAAAGCAGCTCAAGCAGATTGTGATGCTTATATTTCTGGTGAAGTAAGTGAGCGTACTTTCTATGAAGCTAAAGAACTTGGGGTACATTATTTTGCCTGTGGTCATCATGCCACTGAACGTTATGGTGTACAGCGCTTAGCACAAGCGATTGCCGATCAATTTTCAATTGACACTGCATATTTTGAACTCAACAACCCAATTTAACCCGATCCATCCATCAAGGGAGTGAAGTTTGTTTCACTCCTTTCCTTTATATTTCAACTCAATATTTAGACCAGCCCCTATCCAATTTAACTGATTAAAATCATGAGACGCTCCGCATCGCACTGCTTCTGACTATTTAAAATACGCGAACAGTCGGAGAGCAGATCCGCGTTACTCACCCTATCAGCTGCCAACTAGAATAAATGATAAATAAAATTTATTTTTTATCCCCTTTTGTATAGATAAAAGCGAATTAAAAGATATTGATTCTCATTTGCTTTTAAATAAATAATGAAGACGCTTTAATTTATGCCAATAAAATCATTTTGATTAAAAGGAATCAAACACATGGCTTATTCTTTACCAACGCTTCCTTATGCTTACGATGCACTTGAACCCAATATTGATACCAAAACCATGGAAATTCACCACAGCAAACATCATCAGACGTACATCAATAATATTAATGGTGCAATTGAAGGTACAGAATGGGAAAAACTCCCCGTAGAAGAATTGGTTGCCAAAGTGAATGAAGTTCCTGCCAACCTTAAAAATATGGTGATCAACAATGCAGGCGGCCATGCCAATCACTCACTGTTCTGGACAGTCATGAGTCCACAAGGAGGAGGAAATCCAACTGGCTCTGTTGCAGAAGCCATTGATCAACAACTAGGAGGCTTCGATGCTTTTAAAGAGGCTTTTACCAAGGCTGCCATTAGTCGCTTTGGGAGTGGCTGGGCATGGCTGAGCGTCACATCTGAACATCAACTCGTTGTGGAAAGTAGTGCTAATCAAGACTCACCACTGATGCATGGCAATACACCTATTCTAGGTCTGGATGTATGGGAACATGCCTACTACTTAAAATATCAAAACCGCCGCCCTGAATATATTGCTGCGTTTTATAATGTTGTGGATTGGGATGAAGTGAATCGTCGTTATCATGAGGCATCACAAGCTAAAGCGCAGTAGTTTTTCCGAAACTGGGCTTAGATCAGCATTGTTATAAAAACAGGTTAGAGTTTTTTATACCGTTCACTAAATGAACTAAAAACTCTAATCATTGTTGTATCGTATATGTCTCATAAAGAAATTTTTTGCATATTTTGTGTATTAAAAGACTGCCCTATTGTCTATAGAATCATTTACAATAAAGGCACTTAATGTAAAACCCAGCAAATTTGCAAGGAATGAAACATGACAACCATTACTTTACCTGCACTGCCATATGGCTATGATGATTTAGCGCCACACATCACTCGCGAAACTTTAGAATACCATCACGACAAACACCACAATACTTATGTTGTTAACTTAAACAACTTAATCAAAGGTACTGACCTTGAAGGTAAAACTTTAGAAGAAATCATCAAAGCATCTGCTGGTGATGCATCTAAAGCAGGTATCTTTAACAATGCTGCTCAAGTATGGAACCACACATTCTACTGGAACAGCATGAAGCCAAATGGTGGTGGTAAACCGACTGGCGCGATTGCAGCTAAAATTGATGAAGCTTTTGGTAGCTACGAAAAATTTGCTGAAGAATTCACTGCTGCTGCAACAACTCAATTCGGTTCAGGTTGGGCTTGGTTAGTGGCTGATGAAGTAAACGGTAAATTATCGATTACTAAAACTGCCAATGCAGATACACCACTTGCTCATGGTCAAGTTGCAGTATTAACAATCGACGTTTGGGAGCATGCTTACTACATCGACTTCCGTAACTTACGCCCAAAATACATCGCGACTTTCTTAGAAAGCCTAGTAAACTGGGACTATGCAAATGCAAAACTTGCAGGTCAACCAGCAGGCGTTGAGAAATAATTGATTATTTCTTGAATAAAAAACTGCTCTTGATGAGCAGTTTTTTATTGCCACGATATTTCTCATATCGCGCATCAGGACAACAGCTTTTACGACAATAAGAATGAGGCTTAATATTAATTATTCTTTGGCAAATCTTTTAAATGTAGCCTCTTGTCTGGCCTGACAGCAGAGACTCAAACAATAAACTTAGCTTCCCTTCTGAAAAGAATCACATTCAAACCACCACAGCACATCCAATTTTTAAGCAATGAAAAAACCCTGCTTTCGCAGGGTTTTCTTGAATCAGTTCAGTGCTTAGTGAGCAGCGAATTGGTTCATTGTGTTTTTAGCATCATCGTGTGCTTTAAGTGCGTTGTCACCAGAGAAGATTTCTTTGTGATCATCACCGATGTCAGAACCCGCCATTGCTTGGTGTTTAACACAAGCGATACCACCACGGATTTCTTTACGTTGTACGCCAGCAACATAAGCCAACATACCTTCAGTACCGAAGTAACCTTGTGCAAGCTCATGAGTAGAAAGCGCAGCAGTGTGGTAAGTCGGAAGTGTGATCAAGTGATGGAACACACCCGCTTCACGAGCAGCATCAGCTTGGAAAGTACGGATCTTAGCATCAGCATCAGCAGCTAATTCAGTTGCGTCGTACTCAGCGCTCATTAATTTAGCACGGTCGTAAGCAGAAACGTCTTTACCTTCAGCAACCCAACGGTCGTAAGCTTGTTGACGGAAGTTTAACGTCCAGTTGAATGATGGGCTGTTGTTATAAACAAGCTTCGCATTTGGAACTGTTTCGCGTACACGGTTAACCATGTGAGCAATTTCTTCTACGTTTGGAGTCGCAGTTTCGATCCAAAGAAGGTCAGCACCATTTTGAAGGCTAGATACACAGTCAAGTACAACACGGTCAATTTGAGTGTCAGCACGGAACTGATACAAGCCAGAAGCTAAACGCTTAGGACGGTGTAATTTACCATCACGCTTGATCAGGATTTCATCTTCTTGAGCATCAGCGATGTCAATTTCAGTTGTGTCTAAGTAGCTGATGTATTGAGAAGCGATGTCGCCTGGCTCTTTAACCACTGGGATTTTTTGAGTCAAGTCAGCGCCTTCAGAGTCAGTACGCGCAACGATGATACCATCATCAAGACCCATTTCTAAGAATGCATAACGTAATGCATGGATTTTAGCGATGAAGTCTTCGTGTGGAACAGTTACTTTACCAGCTTGGTGACCACATTGTTTTGCGTCAGATACTTGGTTTTCGATTTGAAGTGCACATGCACCCGCTTCGATCATTTTCTTAGCAAGTAAGTAAGTCGCTTCTTCGTTACCGAAACCAGCGTCGATGTCAGCAATAATTGGCACAACGTGAGTTTCAAAGTTGTCGATTTGAGCAGTGATTTCAGCTGCTTTAGCTGTATCACCCGCTTCGTTTGCTTTTTTAAGTGCGCGGAATAAATCGTTTAATTCTTTCGCATCAGCTTGACGTAAGAATGTGTAGATTTCTTCGATCAATGCTGGAACAGATGTTTTTTCGTGCATAGATTGGTCAGGAAGTGGACCAAATTCTGAACGAAGTGCAGCAACCATCCAACCAGAAAGGTAGATATAACGACGTTCAGTTGTACCAAAGTATTTTTTATTCGCGATCATTTTTTGTTGCGCGATAAAACCGTGCCAGCAACCTAATGATTGAGTATATTTGCTAGAATCAGCATCATAAGCAGCCATATCACGACGCATAATCGCAGCTGTATATTTTGCGATGTCTAAACCAGTTTTGAAACGGTTTTGCAATTGCATACGAGCAGCATCTTCAGGACTAATATCTGCCCAAGTGTTGCCAAATTTTGCTTTTAATTCGCGGATTGCATCAATCGCTGTTTGATATGTAGTCATGATCTATTCCTTTGAGGATTGGCATCGAATGTGGGCTAAAAATCCTGATTTTATTTAGTCTAGATTTCAAGCGCCTCATCAACATGTATCAAAGCTTAGTCTTTGGCAAGCGATTTATCCAATATTCTGGCTTAATCTTCAGTATTTTCTAAAAAAATATATGTATAAATATTTTTCAAAAATGCAAAAAATACAACACAAACACATGTTTTTATTTAATTTTTAAAATAAACTATCAAGTATAATTATTCGATTTTCGAGTCATTTATTAGACTCATCAGTTCAGAAAAAGCCAAAATTTGATTCTTAAAAACACTCAAAATGACAATTTTCAGCCGTGTTTTTCCACAAATGATATCGAAGAAATAATCACCTAAATACCTCTCAAATTAAATAAACCAACAGAATGTGCCAAGTTGCAGTACACATCTCGCTACTGTCGCTTTTATGTAGGATTAAGTTACACAAATAGCTTTGGATATGTCATAATTCAAGGCAATTCAAGGATTTTATTTTCGGTATTTTTTTTATGAATCTGGAGCGGGTCGATCTCAATTTATTAATTTATCTTGATGTACTTCTTCGTGAAAAAAATGTCACCCGTGCAGCGGAGCAATTGGGTGTTACCCAACCTGCAATGAGTAATATTTTACGTCGATTACGCAATCTGTTTAATGATCCCCTACTCATTCGCTCTTCTGAAGGCATGACCCCTACTGAACGTGCACTAGAATTACAACCTCGTATTCGAGATGCATTGTCAGATCTTTCAATGATTCTTGAACCACGTACCGAATTCCGTCCTTATACCAGTAATCGTGTGTTCCGGATTATGACATCCGATTATGCTGAAGCCACACTTGTTCCACGCTTAGTGAAAGCATTACGCTCAGAAGCACCTAATGTGGTTTTGGATTTCTTAACTCCGAGTGATGTGTCTTATCGTGATATGGAGCAGGGTAAAGTTGATTTGGCGATTAATCGCTTCAATGAAATCCCGCAAAGTTTCCATCAAGTCTTGGTTTGGCGCGATAGCTTTAGCTGTATTCTGAACGACAAACATCCCGCAGTAACCCACCTCAATTTAAAAAGTTATCTAGATGCTCAACATATTTGGGTATCTAAAACTGGCATGGGCGTTGGTTTCGGCGTAAATCCAGAAAAACAGGCAGGTTTAGGCTGGATTGATCAAGCTTTGGAACGTATCGGGCAACGTCGCAAGATTTCTGTCTTTACCCGTCACTATCAAATGCCCGCTCTGCTCGCTCAAAATGTAGATTTGATCGCAACCTTACCCACCCGTATGGCACGTTTGCAAACTCAGAATCCTAGACTGGTTATAAAGGATCCTCCATTTTATATTCCAGAGTTTGAATTAAAAATGGCTTGGTGTCCGTTATTGCACCATCATCCTGCTCATCGCTGGCTCAGACAACTGATTTTGTTTGTTGCACGCCAAATGATTGAGGAAGAAAATCGTGAGTATTTATTAAATAATGGCAACTCACAATTACCACATAGCTTTTTTTAATTGGCCAAATTAACTAGATGAAATTTCAGCCATATCTTAAGTATGGCTGACTGTTTTAATAACAATATCAATAAAAACTTATTTCTTTTACTTATTGATACATTATATTCTATTAAAGAATAAGCGAGTGAAATAATGCCAAAGCAAGCATTATTTACATAAGCGAACTATAGGCTGCGGCCTACCAACATAGGTGATGTATGGATATTTTTCAAAGCATGATGATTCTAGTTATTCTAGTCGCATGTTCATTCTTTTTATCCTTATCTGAAATCGCGATTGCAGGATCACGAAAAATTAAACTGAAACTCCTTGCTGAAAGTGGTGACGAACGCGCAAATAAAGTGATTGAGTTGCAAGAAAACTCAGCAGACTTTTTTGCATCAACTCAAGTCGGTGTCAATGCCGTCGCGATCTTAGGCGGTATTGTTGGTGAATCATCATTACGCCCCTATTTCTACAATTTAGCAACCGAGCTTTACCCAGGCCCATGGGCAGAAACAATTGGTTTTAGTTTATCCTTTTTAACCGTCACATCTCTTTTTATCTTATTTGCCGACTTGATGCCAAAACGTTTGGCGATGATTTTTCCTGAAAAACTAGCCATCAAAGTCATCAATCCCATTACCATCTTTATCAAAATTTGCAGGCCTTTAGCTTGGGCAATTAACATCATTGCTAATTCAATTTTCAGAGTCTTTAAAATTGATACCAAGCGTGATGACAGCATGACCTTTGATGATATTTCTGCCATCATGAATGCAGGTGCGCAAGCCGGTGTCTTACAAAAACAAGAACATCATTTCATTGAAAATGTATTTGAACTTGAAGAGCGTACTGTTCCATCAAGCATGACTGCACGAGAAAACATCGTTTATTTCACCTTGAATGAAGCTGAACACAGCATTCGTCAAAAACTGGCTGACCATCCTTATTCAAAATTTTTAGTCTGTAATGAACATATCGATCAAGTGATTGGTTATGTAGATGCCAAAGATATTCTGGTTCGTATTTTAAATAATCAATCTTTCACTCAACTGAATGAATCGATTATCCGCAATGTGCTGATTATCCCAGACAGCCTCACGCTATCAGAACTTCTTGACCGTTTTCGCTCAACCAAAGAAAAGTTTGCGGTTGTGATCAATGAGTATGCTTTAGTGGTCGGTGTCATTACCTTGAGCGATATCATGATCACCGTTATGGGTGACTGGGTGACCCCGATGGATGAAGAGCAGCAGATTATCAAACGAGATAATCATTCTTGGTTGATTGATGGCAGCACTCCAATTGAAGATGTAAAACATGCCTTAGCAATTGAAGAATTCCCAGAAAATGAAAACTACGAAACAATCGCTGGCTTTATCATGTATCGTCTACGCAAAATTCCACGTCCTGCGGATGCGGTCGAATATGCCGGTTTTAAATTTGAAGTAGTCGATATCGACCACTATAAAATTGACCAATTGCTGGTGACTCAAATTACACCAAACCTAGAAAATGATTCCCCTATCACCCAAGATGATTAAGCCGAGCCATCCATAAAAAAGCCCCTATACAGGGCTTTTTTTATTTCAGGACAAACCAGACTACGGCAGCCAAAATCAAGAAGATCAAAATCAAGACTTTCATTCCACCACGACTACGCTGTACCAATTGCTCTTGGATCTGTGCCTGTTCTTGTGGATGATCTTGCAGATACTGATCAATTAAGTCTTTAGATTCCTTGAGACCTAAACCTGTTTTTTCCCGTGTGATCTTAATGGCATCAATCAATTGCCCTGCCCTGAGCACATTAAGCGCTTCTGGCGGAATCTTCGGTGCTAAGGTCATAAAATTAACAATCCTTGTTATTTTCTATTGGAAACCGCATCAAAGCAGGATGTTTAGAATCCCCTAGTTTCCACCATATAATGAAATGAGCTCATCAAGTACGGCTTGATAATGAATACTGATATCTTCTGCTAAGATTTTATAAGCATTGTCAAACTGAACCATCGGCCAGCCTTCTTTCCAGAATGGAAAAATATTATGCAAATCGTGTGTGACTGTCGCATCTTCACGGCCAATAGCTTGTGCAACCTGTGCCAACACTTGAGCAGTTTCTGCACCGTCTATTGCTAGATAGTCAATACCACGCACTTTTAAAATACGAATACGGTCTTTTTTATAACGGATCTTTTTCGCCTGACCTGCATTCAAACCCAATGCCAGTGTCACTGCTTCGACAAACTTTTCTTCAAAGCTTGTACTGAGTGCAACCAGAGCCTGTTTATGTGCTTCTTGACGCCCAGCTTTCCCCCCATTACGGATCATCTCGTTTGCTTCCGTATCCAGCTTATCTTTTTTCATAGACTGTAAAATGTCTAAAATTTCGATATCGCTTAAAGATTCAGGAGATTGCTCAATCATGGGAGTCCTTATACACATAAATAAAGACATATTGTCTCATAAAAGCGATATTAAAGCAGAATAAAAATTTAAAATGGCCAGCCATCTTTGCTATTGTTGTAATGCGTACTCTATAGGTCCCGTTTGTAAAATCTGATCTTTTTCGATTTTTTTGGTTATTTATTTGCCAAATTCATTTTACCCTGATAATATTATTTTACCCAGATAAAAATATGTGATTAAAATGAATACTCAAACCACCTACACTGCATTCTCAGGCAGTACACTGATTGCAAGCGGCCAGCCGACTGATCTCGTGTTGAAGATTAAGCTTATTCCTGAAACAACCGAAAGCATTTTGATTTTTAATGATCAAACAGGGCAACAAATTGATCTCGATCTTTCGGGTTCTGAACAAGAGCTTCAACAACGCTACGCAGAACCAGAGGAAATTAAAAAAGTTGGACGGCCTAAACTCGGGGTTATCTCTCGTGAAATCACTTTACAGAAAAAACATTGGGATTGGTTAGATCAACAAAGTACAAGCGCATCAGCAGTGATCCGCAAGTTGATTGATAAAGAGCTGAATGATCCTAATTCTGAAAGTAATATCCTGCTTGCCAAACAAGCGACTGATCGTTTCATGTCTGCGATGTTAGGCAATATGCCAAATTATGAAGAAGCAACCCGTGCTTTATATCAAGGTGATCAGGAACTTTTCTTAAAATTAATTAAAGACTACCCTTTAGATCCCCAACAATATATTTGTAGATTATCAATGCATGCTTTTTAAAAAGCATGCATTGATTTATTGATAAGCCTCTATTGAAGAGGCTTTTCAAGTCAAGTTTTTCTTTTCTTTATACTCTTTTACCTTTCGATCACTCACATCTTCAGGATAACAATAAGGTGTGTATCCGCCTGCACGGTTATAAGCGCTACGTTTTCCACAACGACTACCATTACGTGCAGTGTTATAAGGACATGGGCAATTACCTGAATAGCTTTCGATAGATTCTTGAATAATTTTTCGCTTAATTACCTCTGCACTATTCCCTACCTGCTTGGCCTCAACATTAAACGCCAAACATAACCCCATTAAAAATAATAGTTTTTTCATATACACCTCTCTAAACAGGCATTGTATAGAGAAATATTTTATGTGAAATATCACATATACTTTAAATGCATTATTATTATTCGGTTAAATCTATAGGCATAAAAAAACCCGCTTACGCGGGCTTTTAAAATCAATTCAGTCGATTAAAGACGAACCAATTCCACCACTTTTTCAGCGGCCTCTTCAACTGTTTCAGCAGTAATCTCGGTATCAGCACCTTCAACGGTCGTTGTGATAATGACAACACCAGTTTCACGCAACAAGGCAATCTGCTCAACCGTTAAATTTGCTTTTGCAATGACAACTACACCTTGTTGAATCAATAAGCTTTCTAATGCTTGAGCTTTTTCAATCAACGATGCAGACACACCAATCACCGCAGGTTTTTGACCTAAACGTGCCGCACGATCTTCAGCAGTCACAGGATTGCTATGCGCCGTCCATTCAACTGCAGCTTCAACCATGCCCGCACCAACAGTCACGTTGCTGAGACGGTCAATAAAGATAAATGAGCCAGTGTAACGGCTATCCTGATATTGATCGAAGACCACTGGCGCATCAAACTCAACCACAACATCCGCAATCGCATTCAACTCAAGCTCTTCAACTTGCGTATGTTCCAACGTATTCACATTAACACGGAAATTAATTGCAGTGACTTTCGCTGGAACAGTTTGCGTGCCAATTTTGACGTTGTAGAGCTTACCTTTCACCAACGGATGTTCATTCATCCACACCACTGAAGCACGTACACTACGTGAAATCAAAGGTTGTTCGCCTGCACGGACCAAAACGTTACCACGAGAAATATCAATTTCATCGTTTAAAGTTAACGTCACGGCTTGACCAGCAACAGCTTGTTCAAGGTTACCATCAAAGGTGACGATTTCTTTGACTGTTGATTTTTTGCCAGATGGCAAAGCAACAATTTCATCACCAACCTTGATTTCACCCAACGCAATGGTCCCTGCGAAACCGCGAAAATCGAGGTTTGGACGATTCACATATTGAACCGGGAAACGGAATTCATGTTTATTTGATTCGCGTTTAATTTCCACTGATTCAAGAATGCTCATCAAGGTTTGACCCTTGTACCACGGCGTACTTGCTGATGGATTCACCACGTTATCGCCATTCAGTGCCGAAATCGGTACGAACACAATATTTTCAGGACGACGATCACCAAGTTGACTGACGAAAGCATCATATTCAACTTGAATTTCATTGAAACGTGCTTCAGAGAATTCCACCAAGTCCATTTTGTTAATTGCAACCACGATATTTTTAATACCGAGCAAGCTTGCAATAAATGAATGACGACGGGTTTGAGTTTGCACACCATAACGCGCATCAATCAAGATAATCGCAAGATCAGCTGTTGATGCACCTGTTGCCATGTTACGCGTGTATTGTTCATGTCCAGGCGTATCTGCAATGATGAACTTACGCTTTTCCGTAGAGAAATAGCGATAAGCCACATCGATGGTAATGCCCTGCTCACGTTCAGCCTGCAAACCATCGACCAGTAAGGCAAGGTCAGGTGCATCACCCGTCGTACCAACTTTTTTACTGTCACGGGTTACCGCTTGTAATTGATCTTCATAAATCAATTTTGAATCATAAAGTAAACGACCAATTAAGGTACTTTTACCGTCATCGACGTTACCGCAAGTCAAAAAGCGTAATAAGTCTTTTTGCTCGTGTTGTTTTAAATAACCCAAGATGTCTTGGCTAATAAGATCTGATTGATGAGACATTGCTCAAAACTCCACATATTCTTTAGAAATCGCTTTTAATCTCCCTAAATCCCTCTTTTAAAAGAGGGACTTGCTTAAGGAAATTAGAAATAACCTTCTTGCTTTTTCTTTTCCATCGAGCCCGCCTCATCATGGTCAATCATACGACCTTGACGCTCTGAGCTGGTTGCCAAAAGCATTTCTTGGATAATTTCAGGCAAGGTATCTGCTTCAGACTCAACTGCACCCGTGAGTGGATAACAGCCAAGCGTACGGAAACGTACCGATTTCATTTGTGGAACTTCCCCTTCTTTTAAACGCATACGCTCATCATCCACCATGATCAAGGTACCGCTACGCTCGACCACTGGACGAACCGCAGAGAAATAAAGAGGAACGATTTGAATATTTTCCAGATAGATATACTGCCAAATGTCTAATTCAGTCCAGTTCGACAATGGGAAGACACGAATACTTTCGCCCTTATTCACTTTACCGTTATACAGATTCCAAAGTTCTGGACGCTGGTTTTTAGGATCCCAACGATGTTTATTATCACGGAATGAATAAACACGTTCTTTGGCACGTGATTTTTCTTCATCACGGCGTGCGCCGCCAAACGCAGCATCAAACTGATACTTGTCCAAGGCTTGTTTTAAACCTTGTGTTTTCATAATGTCGGTATATTTTGAGCTGCCGTGATCGAACGGGTTAATCCCAGCCTCACGACCTTCGACATTTTGATGTACGATCAAATCGAAACCATGGGTTTTTGCCATGTTGTCACGGAAAGCGATCATGTCTTTAAACTTCCAACCAGTATCTACATGTAGTAGCGGGAATGGAAGTTTCGCTGGATAGAATGCTTTCAAAGCGAGGTGTAACATCACCGCTGAATCTTTACCAATCGAGTAAAGCATCACAGGGTTTTCAAATTCAGCTGCGACTTCGCGAATAATATGAATACTTTCTGCCTCAAGTTGTTTGAGGTGCGTTAATCTATTTTCAGTCATGTACAATTTCCCCCTTATCCATGCTATCCATAAAATCTATAAGTGGAATTACACCACCACTTTGAAGACTGTGTGGAGGAACGAGTGCCATAACAACTCCAATTTTTCATGATATCGATATTCTTACTTGTAGTAGAATGAACTACTGAGTAAAGGTTATTCATTATAATAATTTAGATTCAGTTCTTTAGCTTGTTTTTTCATATCAATATGCAAAATTATGATATGAAAATAAGATTTGAGAATAACAATAGACTCGATTTCACGTGAATTAATTAAAAAAAGAAGCCCTTAACGGACTTCTCATTGATCGATTAATATCGCTTAGAAACGGAACATCTTCGTTTCCAATGGAATTTCAACACCGACTGAAACACCACCATCACGACCATTTCGATCTGAATCTGTTACCCAACCATTAATTTTTAATGGAAGTGTGGGTTTGATATTATGTGTCCAGGTTAATTCTACACCCTTCACTGTATCTTCTTTTGGAAATTCGGCATTAATTACCAAACTTGATTGATTAACCTTCGCATAAAGCACACGCGCACTGAGACGGTTCATCACATCAAAACGAATATCACCACCCAACGAATACATTTGGCCATCACCACCCATCCCATGCCCTAATGGAAAGCCTTGCTGGTAAAAACCATCACGGTATACATAATGGCTATAAGAAATTCCTCTCACTTCACCATTAGTTCGGGTATCCGCCCACTCAGCATATAACTGGTAAGGCATATTTTTATAGCTTGATGAGAAGTCCATACCTGCAAGATACATCCATTTTGAAGGTAAATAACCTGCCTCATCTTCACCAATCATCTGTCCATATACACTTACAGGGATTTGTAATAAAGGCTGCAATGATAAGCGAGCATCAAATCCACCCAATTGATTTGATGGATCCTGACTACCATCTTCTACATTGTCATGACCCACCATAGCTTTCCAGAAGCGTTTCCAGCTTTCAGAACGATCGCCTCCACCAAATTGTATTGCTCGAGATGCGCCTAACTCTAAATAAGGTAAGGGCTGTGCAGTCAAACGCATACCTAATAATTTGACACCAGGATCTGATTCATAATCCTGTAAGCGCCCTACAAATGCTTGATATTGCCAAGGGCCAATCCAAGAAAGCCACTTAGATTCAAAAGCGTTTTGTACTGCACGTTGTACCGTCACCCCATAGACTGGACGGCTTGCATCACCACGAATCAAACTTCCGTCATGCCCTGGTCCCCAATACGTTGGGATTTGGCCCGCAATTACCCATTGATTCCAGAGTTTCCCCGCAATATATGAGCCTTCAACATTCGCATCATGACCATTATCAATCAAAGGGTCTTTTTCACCATTAACTCGTAACTTTGCATCCCAGTTCTCACCGCCCGCATTAAACTCGACAGCTGCCTGGTATTGAGATTTCTGGTTATCACCAAAGGTTTGTGGAATTTGCTTGAGATCAGTACCTGCATGTAAGCCAATTTTCACTGTTTCATTATCAGCTTGCAGCGCACTCATTACAGAATTGACAACTTTCTGCTGTGCACTGTTATTGACTTTTGCTTGAGATAAAGCACGCTTAACCTCATCACCACTTAACGGCCAAGTCGATGTACTGATTTGAATCACACCTTGTTGATTCAGCCAGTTTAGGTCCGTACGTAAATTTGCATCATTTAAAACAAGGCCTTGTGCAAAAGTAGTCGCAGAAAAAGACGTAAATAATGCGAGATAAAGCGATTTTTTTAGCAGCATGTCCAAACTGTTCTCAAATTTATTTATGTGCACATGATCGTTTTTTTACACTCGCATTTCAATCATCAAACGAAACAATTACATTTTTTAACGTAGAAATAAAAAGACCACCTCAAATAGGTGGTCTTTTTACAAGCAAAAAAGATTAATCTTTACGGCGCATATGAGGGAATAAAAGTACATCACGAATACTTGGCGCATTCGCAAATAACATAACTAAGCGGTCAATCCCAATCCCCTGACCTGCTGTCGGCGGTAAACCATACTCCAATGCTTCAATAAAGTCTGCATCATAATGCATGGCTTCATCATCACCCGCATCTTTTTCAGCAACCTGTGCCTGAAAACGTTCTGCCTGATCAATCGGGTCATTTAACTCGGAGAAACCATTTGCCAATTCACGACCGCCAATAAAGAATTCAAAACGATCTGTAATATGTGGATTATCATCATTACGACGTGCAAGCGGTGAAGTTTCTGCCGGATATTCCGTAATGAATGTCGGCTGACGTAATTGAGTTTCTACTGTTTCTTCAAATACGATGGTTTGCAACTTACCTAAACCAAATCCTGGTTTTACTTTCTCTTTCAATACATCTTGAATGAACTTCGCCAAGAACTCACGATCATTGACATTTTCAGGTGTAAAGGTTGGGTTATGTTCAAGAATCGCATCAAACATTGAAATTTTCTTGAATGGACCTTTGAAGCTATAGACCTCTTCACCATAAGGCACATCAGTTGTACCTAAGATATCGACTGCCAGTTTTTCAAGCATGTTTTCAGTCAAGATCATCAAGTCTTTATAGTCAGCATAAGCTTGATAGAACTCGATCATGGTGAACTCAGGGTTATGACGTGTTGAAACCCCTTCGTTACGGAAGTTACGGTTAATTTCAAATACACGTTCAAAACCACCAACCACCAGACGCTTTAAATATAATTCTGGTGCAATACGGAGGTAAAGCTCCATATCCAATGCATTGTGATGGGTCACGAACGGTTTTGCAGATGCGCCACCTGGAATCACATGCATCATTGGCGTTTCAACTTCCATGAAACGTTCATTGGTCAAAAAGGCACGAATACCCGCAACGACTTTGGCACGAATTTCAAAGGTCTTGCGTGTCTCCTCGTTGACGATCAAATCTAGATAGCGTTTACGATATTTCGCTTCAGTATCCGTTAGACCATGGAATTTGTCTGGCAGTGGGCGCAGGGATTTGGTCAATAGTTCAAAACCTTCAAGGTGAACATATAAGTCACCTTTACCCGAACGTCCAATATAACCTTCGGCAGCAATAATATCACCGAGGTCCAAGCTTTTAATGGTTTCTAAAATATCTGCTGGCAAACCTTTACGGTCTACATAAAGCTGGATACGACCTGTCATGTCTTGGATCACAATAAATGATCCACGGTTCAACATCACACGGCCTGCAACTTTGACATAAACTTTTTCAGCACCTTCAATTTGTGCTTTGTCTTGATCTTTAAATTGTTCTTGCAGATCGCCAGTATAGTGTTCACGCTTAAATGTGTTCGGCCACGGGCTCTTACCCGTTTGTTTTGCAGTCTCTTGGATTTGCTTTAATTTGGCATGACGCTGTGCGATTAAATCGTTTTCGGAAAGTGTTTGTTCAGAAGTCGATTGAGCGTTTTGTTGCGTCATCTCTGCCTCGATTAAGTAAAAAAAGAAGTGACATAGAATAGCAGATCACAATCCATTTTCGTATTGTTTCAACCAGACAATTCAAAAAAATCAAGATTTATCAGATTTTGAATCGAGATAACGCAACAATGAGCCACTCGAAAAACACACATTGATCCTTTATTTCTCAGCTAGATGTTTAACGATAGCCAGCCCTTGATCAAAACCTTGATGAATAAATTCTGCATGTTCAGGTTGAATATCGACTTCAACATGTAATTGGGTCTCACCATTAAAATCAAACAGCATATATTTCTCTAAAACGCCCGCCCAGGATTTAACCTCCTCACTATCCAGATCTTCCTTACCATCTTTAATCATTCCGAGATGTTTAAAAACAACTTCTTTGGGTACCTGTATACTTTCAATGGTGGAGACCATACCGTTACCTCTACCATCGCTAAAATAGGTTTTACCGCCGACTTTCCAATCGGTTTTCATGGTTGAATCGCAAGCAAAGAATTTTGTCCATTCCCGATAACTTTCAGGTGTCCACAAAACCTCCCAGACTTTCTCTGGGGTAGCATAAATTTTTATATTATATGACAGCGTTTCCATGTACTTTTCTCCATTATCATTGTTGTGATTTATCATAACGTGTTCTCGAATGTTTATTTTTTATACACACTATATTCATACGATTATTCATTTTTAATTACATAAGCATTTATATTGCTGTAAAAAATTAGAGCAATTGCTCAAATAACAAGACTTTCAGATAGAATAGCCATATCGCTATTTGAATAAATGATTAAACTCTTGCATTTACTTTACTTAAATGGCGTTCTGCGTAAAAATCTAACTCCCGATCAACACAAGTTAGTTCTATTGCAGCGATCGTAGCGACATTATGGAATAGTTTTACTGAAAGGCAATTTGAGCATACCTATCAGTTTGGAGAGTCACATGAAAAAATATCAATGTATCGTTTGTGGTTGGATTTACGACGAAGCAGAAGGCTGGCCACAAGACGGCATTGCAGCAGGTACCAAATGGGAAGATATTCCTGATGATTGGACTTGCCCAGATTGCGGCGTTTCAAAAGCTGATTTTGAAATGGTTGAAATCTAAATAGATCGAGAAGACCATGACAATGATCATGGTCTTTTTTTTGCTATCGTTTGTTTTTAAATAAGAAAATATTGGAGATTAGAATGCATCCTATCGTTATCATCGGATCAGGTATGGCGGGTTATACCGTTGCTCGAGAATTTCGTAAACTGAGTCCTGAACAAGAACTCGTTATGATCTGCGCGGATGATGCGGTAAATTATGCAAAACCAACATTATCCAATGCCTTTGCAGGCAATAAAGCACCTGAACAAATTGCTTTAGGCGATGCCAACAAAATGGCCACCCAACTAAATATGCGCATTGAAGCAGAAACCTGGGTAAAAGAAATCAATGCCGCCAACCATGAAATCACATTAGAAAAAAATGGGGAAACGCTGACTCAACCCTATTCAAAACTGGTACTTGCAGTCGGCGCAAATCCGATTCGCTTAGCAATCGCAGGCGATGGCAGTGAAGATATTCATGTGGTGAACTCACTCATCGACTATCGCAACTTCCGTGAAAATCTGGCTAAACGCAAAGATAAGCGTGTGGTGATTCTAGGAGCGGGTCTCATTGGTTGTGAGTTTGCCAATGACTTGTTACATAGCAATTATGATGTAACCGTGATTGATCTTGCAGCACAACCTCTGGGTCGCCTACTGCCGAATCATGTCGCTGAAGCATTCAAAACCAATCTAGAACAAGCAGGCATAAAATTCGCCCTTTCAACAACAGTTGAAAAAGTCACGAAAATTAATAACGGTGAAGACTATGCCGTCACTTTAGCCAATGGTCAGACTTTAGTTGCAGATATCGTACTATCGGCTATTGGATTACAGCCAAATATTGCTTTAGCGAAAGCAGCAGACATTCAAACCAGTCGTGGCATCATTACCAATACTTTATTGGAAACCAATCAAGTAGATGTTTATGCCGTAGGTGACTGCGCTGAGGTAAATGGTACGTTGCTGCCATATGTCATGCCAATCATGCAACAAGCGCGTGCTCTAGCAAAAACCCTGAGTGGTCAGAGCACTGCGGTACACTATCCAGCCATGCCAGTTGCAGTTAAAACACCTGCTGCACCATTAACTGTTTTACCAGCTCCCCTAAACGTTGACGTGAACTGGGAAACAGAGGAGTTCGAGGATGGCATGTTGGCCAAAGCGGCTGACGGCGAAGGCACATTAAGAGGTTTTGTGCTTCTCGGTGCAACAGCAGCAAAGCAACGTTTAAGCTTAACCAAGTTGGTTCCAGACTTGATTCCAGCACAAGTTTAAAGTTTAAATACGGGAGTTGCAGAAAAAATTTCTGTATCTCCCAAACGCATAAGAAGAATTCAACTCGGAACGGATATCATGAACAGTGCGCTTCAATTTAATGTGTCACCCTATGCTTCATTTATGCAAGAGACCAAAGTCACTTTAGGTAATGGCATTGAATTGCATGTTGAAATTGGAGGAAATCCTGAACACCCAACCATTTTGTTAATTATGGGCTTGGGTGCACAAATGCTATTTTGGCCTGATTTCTTTTGTAAGGCTCTCATTGACCAAGGTTTCCGTGTCATTCGTTTCGATAATCGGGATATTGGTTTATCTTCTAAAATCCGCAATAAGGGAAAACGGCTCAACACAATCAAACTCATGAGTCGCTTCATGTTTGGCCTTGGCAATGAAGGTGCACCTTATACCCTGTATGATATGGCCGATGATGTTACCCTGTTAATTGATCAATTAGGTCTTGAAAAAGTTTACCTGCTTGGTGCATCTATGGGCGGTATGATTTCACAGATTGTGGCCGCGAAATATCCAGAAAAAATAGAAAAAGTGGCTTTACTCTTCACCAGTAACAATCAGCCTTTTTTACCACCGCCCTATCCCAAGCAATTGTTTAGCTTACTTGGCAAGCCAGCTGCACACGATGAAGAAACAATTATTAATCATAGTTTAAACGTTTTCCGGATTATTGGGTCACCCGGTTATGTCAATCCAGTCGAATCAATTCAAACCATTCGCAAATTATATCGTCGTAGTTTTTACCCTGCGGGTGTACTTCAACAGTTTTTAGCAATATTATGTACGGGTTCTTTGTTATCATTGAACAAAACGATGACTCAGCCAACTTTGGTTGTACATGGATCAAAAGATCGATTGTTACCGCCAAGTCATGGGAAAGCTGTTGCAAAAGCAATTTCTGGTGCTAAGTTTGAATTAATCCAAGGAATGGGGCATGATATTCCTGCACATTTCATTCCACAACTTAGTGGTTTGTTTGCTCACCACTTTAGATCATCACACTAGGACACTATGGCTGCATTACCCTCATTAAGACAGCTATCATATTTAGTTACGTTGTCAGAAACTTTACATTTTACTGAAGCAGCGCGTCGTTCCTTTGTTACCCAGTCAACATTATCGGGTGGCATCATGGAATTAGAGCGTTTATTGGGTGGCGTCTTAGTTGAGCGTGATCGTCAAAACGTCCGTCTAACGCCTCTAGGCGAACAGGTTGTGGCTCGAGCACGAGTATTACTTGCAGATGCCCAAGACTTAATGCGCTTAAGCCGAGAAATGAGTGAACCTTTAACAGGTGATTTACATCTTGGTATTATCCCGACTATTGCACCATTTATTCTGACGCAACTGCTTGAAGAAGTGCATCAACAATTGCCAAAAATTCAACTGCATCTACATGAAGCACAAAGCGAGAAAATTGTAGAAAAGTTAGAACACGGCAATCTGGACATGATTGTACTTGCGCTCCCTTTTGACACACGTAGTTTAAAAGTCGCTGAAATTGCCAAAGAGCATCTGTTTCTTGTATACAACAAGAAAGATAACAATGCCGCCAATGCAAATTCCCTAGATGACTTAGATCTATCGCGTTTGATGTTACTTGAAGAAGGCCATTGTTTACGTGACCATGCGCTTAGTGCCTGTCCTGTGGGTGAGCGTAAAAATGATCACCGCTTAAAAGCAAGCTCATTACCAACGCTTGTTGAAATGGTTTCTTCGGATCTTGGCTTTACCTTATTGCCAGAGATTGCATTAAAAAACAGTATGATTCACTTCAATGAAGATATTGCAGTGAAATCAATTGAAGCTGCACCAAGCCGCACCTTGGCTTTAGTTACACGTAAAAGCACTCCATTACAAAGTGAGTTTGATGTGATTTTGCAAATTCTGCAAAAAATCACAGCGCATTTAGCGTAATGCAATAAAAAAGCCTGTAATCTCATTACAGGCTTTTTTAGATCTATAACAATGATTACTTGATATCTAATAAATTAACCAGTTCGACTTGCACATCACTCATCCGCTGTCCTTGATCCAGTAGCTGATCAAAATAAGCCTCGACGACCTTGGCTTGGTCTGCCGTATTTTCAACTTTATACATGCTCTGACGAAACTCATTGCTTGAGCGTAAACCTTTGGTATACCAAGCAATATGTTTACGGGCAATACGACAACCTGAGTATTCACCATAGAACTGATACAGTTCCGCCAAATGCCCAAGTAATACTGTTTTAACTTCGGCAATATCAGGCGCAGCAAGATGCTCCCCTGTTTTTAGGTAATGCGCAATTTCCCGAAAGATCCAAGGACGACCTTGAGCCGCACGCCCAATCATAATGGCATCAGCCCCTGTATAGTCCAGCACATATTTGGCTTTTTCCGGACTATCAATATCGCCATTGGCAATCAATGGAATATCGATCAGTTCCTTAACCTGTTTAATCAGCTCATATCGTGCAGTATTCAAATACATATCTTCACGGGTACGGCCATGCAAAGCCAATGCTGCAATTCCAGACTCTTCAGCCCGCTTGGCAACACGCATAATATTTTCATGGCCATTTAAAAAGCCTAAACGGGTTTTTAAAGTGACAGGAACATCCACAGCTGCCACTACAGCATCAAGAATACGTGCGACCAAATCTTCGTCTTGCAGCAATGCAGAGCCTGCAAGTTTATTACAGACCTTTTTCGCGGGACATCCCATATTGATATCAACGATTTGTGCCCCATTTGCGACTTGATAACGTGCCGCTTCCGCCAATTGTTCAGGATCAGAGCCTGCAATCTGTGCTGAAATTGGCGCGAGTTCACCATCAAAATTGGCTCGATATAAGCTCTTTTTACTCATGCGCAATGTCTTGTCAGCAGTCATCATTTCACTGACCGCATGTCCTGCACCAAAGTATTTACATAGCGTCCGAAAGGGCCGATCTGTAACGCCTGCCATCGGAGCAACAATCAAATTATTTGACAGTTGATATGAACCAATATACATATATTTTCTTACAATTTCTGATCAACATAGTATACTTCATTCGCCCGTTCGGCTCATCTTTTTGTGCGGTGTTGTTTCATTATGAACCAAGTGTTTTCGACTCGTCCTCTATTCAAGACATTTAGCCTCTTGGCAATCAGCATAAGTTTAGCAGCTTGTGGTGATAATGCGTGGTGGTCAAATGGTAAAGAGCCTGAAATGAAGGCAGAACAAATTACCAAAGTTCTTCCGCCTCGCGTCAATGACCGCCAATCATGGTCGCAAGATATCTTCGATATCATGCAACAACTCAATATTCCGAAAACCAAGCAGAATGTCTGTAGTATTGTCGCTGTGGTCGATCAGGAATCGAATTTTGTTGCTGATCCTGCTGTACCTGGGCTGGGTGAAAAAGCTGTCAAGGAAATCAATACTCGACTAAATGAAAAGTTTGAAGCCAAACTGGGTGAAACTATTGGTGGTACCGTTGCTGGTTATTTTGAAGACGTATTAAAAAACCAGCCATCACCCGAAAATAACTACATGAGCCAAATGCGCAAAGTGAAAACCGAGCGTGAACTTGATTTACTTTATCGCGAAATTTTTGATTATATGTCAAAGCACTATCATGTTAGTGCTTTAACTGGTGCAGCCAAGTTGGTCGGGCAAGACATCGGTGAGAAAATGAACCCGATTACGACATTAGGTTCAATGCAAGTGCATATTAATTATGCCAAAGAGCATAAGCGCCAAAGTGGTAATATCGCGGAACTCCGTAATGATCTCTACACCCAATACGGTGGTTTATATTATGGAATCCATCGCTTGATGGAGTATTCTGCCGATTATGATAAAGCCATTTATCGCTTTGCTGATTACAACTCAGGTATGTATTCCAGCCGTAATGCCGCTTTTCAAAAAATGGTTGAGGTAATTCAAAATAAAGACCTCGATTTGGATGGTGATTTACTGCTTTATAATAAAGACGGTAGCCCACAATCGACCCTCAGCCAATCTGAAAAAGAGATTATCGCAGCCTTTACTAATAACAAGGTTTTAGTGACGCCACGCCAAATTCGCGCGGATTTAAAAAAAGAGAAAGAGAAAAAATTCGAAGATACACAAACCTATTTAGCCATTCAAAAGCTGTATCAAAGTAAAACCAATAAAGAACCAATTTATGCAATGATGCCTGAAGTCATCATTTCAGGCCCTAAACTCAGTCGTGACTATAATACCAATTGGTTCGCCAGTCGCGTAAATGGACGATATGAAACATGCATGCAAAGAGCGAAACACATCAGACTATAAATTTAGCTTTATTTGATTTTGATGGGACACTTTACCCAAGAGATAGTTTTACTGGGTTTATTTTCTTTGTGCTTTCCAAACGCCATATTGTCAAAAAAGGCTTGAAGATTCTCCCTTGGATTCAAGCCTATTATTTACGCCTCTACCCTGCTCATGCGATGCGACCCCGCCTGTTCGAAACCATGTTCAAAGCCATTCCAATCGATTTTGTTGAAAAACTAGCTCAGGAATATGCACAAAAACTGATTAAACACCTAGATCCAGATTTACTACAACAACTTCAACAACACCAGCAACGAGGCGATCATGTTGTTTTGGTTTCCGCCTCTATTGATCTGTACCTAGATTCAATCTGTAAACTACTGAATATCGACTTAATTTGTACCCAGACAGAGATCAAGGATGGCGTTTTAACAGGCCGTTATCGCTCAGAAGATTGCAGCTGTGAACAAAAGAAATTACGTATTTTGCAGAAATACAATTTAGCAAATTACCAAAGTATCTATGCGTATGGTAATAGTGAAGAAGATTTAGAGATGCTTTCTCTAGCAGACCATGCTTATATGGTGGGCACGAAGCAAGCCCTGCCCTCATTAAACGGTACACAATTAGAACTGGCAGACATGAAAAAGCCCGCTTAAAGCAGGCTTTTTCATTGAAAACAATTTAATAAATCGCCATATGATCCCGATGAATCATTTCTAGCGAACGTGCTTCACCTAGAACCTGATACACCTTTTCCGACGATAAACCCTTGATCATTTCTGCTGAACGCGAACTAAAATTCACACGTCCAACGGCAATTCGAGCACCGTTTTTATCAACACATTCCACCACATCACCACGATCAAAATGCCCTTCAATCGCTTTAACACCCACAGGCAATAAACTACGATGCTTGAGCTTGATCGCTTCAACCGCACCATCGTCAATCACCAAACGACCCGCGGTTTGTAAATGTGCAGCCAGCCATTGCTGATGTGCCGTCACGCGGTCATTGTCTGTGGTAAATAAAGTTCCCAACATCTCGCCCGCCATTAAGCGTGCTAATACGTTGTCACTTTCACCACTGGCAATCAAGGTTGGGCAACCTGATCGTGCTGCAAGACGCGCTGCACGGACTTTAGTGACCATACCACCACGCCCCAGTACACCACCGCCGCCTGCCATTTCAAACAGGCCATCATCCAATGCACGAACAGCCGAGAACAGCTTCGCATTCGGATTACTGCGCGGATCAGAATCAAACATACCTTGCTGGTCTGTCAGAATAATCAATAATTCCGCTTGTACTTGTCCTGCAACCATTGCAGCCAAGGTATCATTATCGCCAAAGCGAATCTCATCGGTCGAAACCGTGTCATTTTCATTGATGACAGGAATCACATGCCAATCAATCAAGTTTTGCAAAGCATCACAAGAGTTAAGATAACGACGACGATCGGCTAGATCATCATGGGTGAGCAGCACTTGTGCTGTTTGAATGCCATGTTGATCCAATACACTTGACCACGTATGGATCAAGCCCATTTGACCAATGGCAGCACAAGCTTGCAAACTGGGTAGATCAGTGGGTCGACTCGCAAGTTTCATACGTACCATCCCTTCTGCTACTGCACCTGATGAGACCAAAATAATCTCATGTCCAGCATTGTGTAGATCTGCAATTTGTTTCGCCCAATGCGAAATTGCATTTAAATCTAAACCTTGCCCGTTTGCAGTGAGTAAAGATGATCCGATTTTAACAACGATTCGTTTACACGCATTGAGCTGACGTTGCCCATCGACCACTTCTATCATTTTTCCCTCGGTTTACTAGTCACGAATGTAGATGCTTTCTACATCGCCTTCATCCTCATCATCATCAAAGTCTTCATCATCGTCCAAACCAGCTTCACGCTGAGCTTTACGCATGGCACGATATGCTTCTTTTGCTGCGATGGTTTGTTCACGTGTTTCAGCTTCAAGCTGCTCACGGAATGCTTTCACTTCTGCTGCATACTCAGGATCTTCAACTTCACGCTCACGTTGCTGCTCGATCTGATCCATTAAGTAATACACAACGTCTTTAGTCCCTTCCGACATCAAACCAGAAGTTTTGAATACAGGGCCTTTCCACTGCAATTCATCAAGAATGTGCTGACACCACTCTTCTCTCGACTCTTCAGGAAGCTGATCAAGCTTGTTCAACACCAATACCACTGGAAGTTTTGCCAGTGTTGGAGAGAACTTCTCTAATTCACCTAAAATTGCGCGTGCATTGTGGGCAGGATCAGAACCGTCAATGGGTTGAACATCCACAATATGCAACAGGATACGGGTACGCGCCAAATGCTTCAGGAAGCGAATTCCCAGACCTGCACCTTCTGCTGCACCTTCAATCAATCCTGGAATATCCGCCATAACAAATGAACGATGACGATCCGCATCGACTACACCCAGATTTGGAACCATCGTGGTAAATGGATAATCGGCAACTTTAGGTTTTGCTGCGCTAACTGCACGAATAAAGGTTGATTTACCCGCATTCGGCATACCAAGTAAACCAACATCTGCCAATACTTTCAACTCTAGACGAACTTCGCGATATTCGCCTTTGATACCATGTGTACACTTACGTGGTGAACGGTTGGTTGATGATTTAAAGTGAGTATTCCCCAAGCCACCATCACCACCATGCGCAACTTTTACGCGCTGACCATCAGCGATCAAGTCACCAATGATGTCACCAGATTCAGTATCCACAATGGTTGTACCCACAGGTACTTTTAAAATCACGTCTTCACCGCCACGGCCGGAACAATTCGCACCCGAACCATTTTTACCGCGTTCTGCACGATAACGACGTGTATAACGGTAATCTACAAGTGTGCTGGTATCATCATCTGCTTGGATGTAAATACTTCCGCCACGTCCCCCATCTCCGCCATCTGGGCCACCAAAAGGGACAAATTTTTCACGGCGAAAACTGGCTACGCCATTGCCACCGTCGCCAGCCTCTACGGTAATGACTGCTTCATCAACAAAGCGCATGTGCCAATCCTCAAATTCTTAAAAGCGGACTATTTTGCCACATTTTAATAAAATTCTCGAATAGAAAAATCAGCAAATTGGTTTTTTTAAATGTATTATTTGTTCAATATTCAATTTCATGACTTTAGTCAGCAGACTAGAAGAATTTTTCTCCTCGATTACGGTCTTACATTCTTCAACGGCAACTGCATTTGCATATCTAAATTCGCTTTAGTCTGCTGCACAGAGTTATACATGATCGCATCGAAAGAAGAGATATTGCTCATATTAATTGCATCATTCATATAAAAGCTTGGCTTAAATTGATGCTTCACAGCTAAATCAACTGACTCATCAAAATCAAAATAAACCGGCCCATCAAAAACAATTTTTACAGGAACGGTATAGGTTCGTTTCAGTTGAAATGGAATATCTAACTTCACTGGAATATTCAAACTCAAAGGAAACTTAGGCAATAATTTATTTTGATAAATCAAATCCGTACTGGTCTCGATCGGCATCACTTCATCCACTTTCAACATGGTTTCATAGTTAATATTGACCGTGATCGGTGTCTCCACCTCAAAACTTAGATCAGCCAAATACTTGCCTTTTAATGGCAAGTGCAAAGTTTGATCAATATCCAATACCGTCTTGAGCTGACCTTCGGACTTGACCCTTAAATGATCTCCCACCTGAATTTTAGTTCCTAATGATTCAGGCAAACGAATATCCGCCTGCTGTGCAGAAACAATCAATGACGCCTGAATATTCAAATAGAACCAAAACAAGATGGCCACCAAAGTGGTGACGATCACAAAACTGATCAACAAGCTTTTAAACGATTTGGTGATATCCATTATTCACCTACTTTTACATTATGTTCAGCAGCTTGTACTTCTACGGGTTGAGTTTTGACCCGATCCAGATACATGGTAGACAATGGAATTTTTAACTCGCCCTGCGCAATTTTAACCGGTAAGGTATTTTTTACATCCACAGTAGCATTCAGCTCAGAGGTAATCGGGACATTTAAATTACCTTGAATTGGAATATTGGCATTTAATTGTGTTTTCAACGGAATGTTCAAGTTTTCTTTCAGTTCTGTACGAACAGGCGCATCAAATTTTAAATGAACTTTTTGCTGTAAGGGAACTTGAATATCAATCGGTACATCCAGTTGCAATGGAATCGAGCCTTTCAATGGCAAAGTAACATCACGACCTAGAATTTTAACCTGAACCTTGGTATCAATCGGCAGACTTTGGTTCACTTTAATGGTTTCTTTAACAGGAATCGTGGTACTGATAGGAACCATATTATCGAAATAGACACGTGGTTTCAGGGTTTGAGTGAGTGGAATATTCAGTTGTTCATTAATTGGTATCTTGGCATCAACACGCCCATTCACATCCACATTGAGTGCATCTTTGACTTTAACCCGAACCTGTAAAGGCTCTTGCAAGTCAATAGCGACATCCTGATTCTTCAATGGAATATAAATATTAAAATGCTTAAATACCCACATTGCGATATACACGCCGCACAAGTTGGCCACTACAATTAAAGCAAATATCACAAACAAACGTCTGAACTGCAACAATGCACGATTCCTTAATTAATTATTTCCCTTTTCGCCTATTCTTATCGATTTTTATGTTTAATTCAGCATATATTCTGTACAGTCAATAAAAAAGCCCAGTTAAAAACCGGGCTTTTTGTTATCGCTTTGCGAACAAATTATGCATTTGTTTCAGCAGGAACTTTCGCATAGCTTACACCACACATTTGTTCAGCAATACGCAATACTTGGCAGCTGTAACCGACTTCGTTATCGTACCAAACATAAGCTGTTAAACGCGTACCAGATGCGATAGTTGCTTGTGCATCAAACACGCCCGCAGTACGCGAACCGATAAAGTCACTTGATACCACTTCAGTTGAGTTGGTATAACCGATTTGACCTTGTAACTTCGAGTTGATCGAGATTTGACGAATGTATTCGTTCACTTCTTCACGATCAATTTCTTTCTCTAAGTTCAAGTTCAAGATTGCAAGTGAAACGTTTGGAGTTGGTACACGGACCGAGTTACCTGTTAACTTGCCTTTAAGACCTGGCAATGCTTTTGCAACTGCTTTTGCAGCACCAGTTTCAGTAATGACCATGTTTAATGTTGCAGCACGACCACGACGGTCTGCCTTATGGTAGTTATCAATCAAGTTTTGGTCGTTTGTGAACGAGTGAACTGTTTCAACATGACCATTTAATACTTTGTATTTGTCATCTAAAACTTTTAATACAGGTGTAATTGCGTTGGTTGTACAGCTTGCAGCAGAGATGATCTTGTCTTCATCCAAGATATCGCCGTTGTTCACACCAAATACAACGTTCTTCATCTCACCTTTACTTGGTGCAGTTAATACGACACGCGCAACGCCTGCACATTTCAAGTGTTGGCTTAAGCCTTCAGCATCACGCCACTTACCCGTGTTGTCGATAAGAAGTGCGTTATCAATACCGTAAGCCGTGTAATCCACTTCGCTTGGGCTTGATGCATAAATCACTTTAATGAATTGACCATTGGCAATGATTGCTTCATTTTCTTCATCAACAGAAATTGTACCGTCGAAAGTACCGTGAATCGAATCACGACGTAATAAAGAAGCACGTTTCGCCAAGTCACCGTCAGAAGATTTACGTACAACAATTGCTTTCAAGCTTAAACCACGGCCCAAACCTGATTGGCTGATGATTAAACGTGCCAAGATACGACCGATACGACCAAAACCGTAAAGAACAACATCTTTAGGTGCAGCAGTAGCAGCATTACCTTTGATTGAAGCAACCGCTTGTGCAACAAAAGCGTCTACATCACCGCCTTGGTTCTTGTATTCAACAGCAAGCTTACCGATATCAACTTCTGCAGAACCGATATTGTCAACTTTCATTAACGCTTCCAAAATCGGGAAGGTATTTACCACAGAAAGTTCAACATCAAGCATACGTGTACGACGATGCGTCTTCAGAATTTGAATTACTGAACGGTTAATTAAAGAACGACCGTAAACAGAAACAACAATATTTTTCTCACGATATAATTGACCGATGAGGGTAATCATACGTTCCGCGATTTCTTCACGGTTTTTCCAACGACCTTGGTGTTCTGCATGTAGGGCAACGATTGTTTCTTTGCTCACAGTTACGTCCTCTAATTTATATATACTGGGCGTGAATTTTTAAAACGCCATTATTGTAATAGAATTATCATCAAGATTGAATCAAAAGCCGCTAAACGAGCTAAGATTTTGTCCTAATTGACTATAAATTCATAAAATACCTATAATTATTTTTGTGAATTTTGGTAAAAAGTGACTTTAATCATCAGAATAGCTGAAACTTCTCCTATGCATTCAGTGATTTTACTTATAAAAAATTTAGTACTCAGCGAAATATGATCTAAATCACCCTCTAAGTTTAAAATGCTCACCAAATCAGATTAAAAGCCAGAATCACTACACAAGATATTGAAATAAAAACAAAAATAACGTATCAACTTGGTCGTACCTAGTATTCAAAAACATGAAGAGCAAATGAATTTTAAAACATGGTTATTACTGATTAGTATTCCCCTTGCCTGTGAAATCTCTATGGGCCTTATCGGAATGATCGGGCTTGGGCTGACAAATATCGTTTATTTTCCTATTTCTTGGATTGGCGAACCCTTTTTCAACTGCAATGGTGAGATAGGCTGTCTTCCCCGAGAATATGGGCGTATTTTAATGTTTCTGACCATCAACCTGAGCTATTATTTATATGCAAAGATTAAAGGAATTTAGTTAGAAAACTAGATTCGCCTCAATCTAGTCCCCATCACTCAAACGTTGCGAGTATTGTTTCAAGTTCAATTGCAAATGTTGCTTGCGGCGTCTTTGTTGATATAAATGTGCCGCCCCCTCAATCACGAGCAGCAAAACGGCCAACCAAATTGGGATATACGTCAACCATTCATCAGCTCCAATTTTCTCTCCAAGCAATAACGAAACCAAGGCTAACAATACGGGTTCCAAATAGCCGAGTAAGCCAAAAATAATTAAAGGTAAGTAGCGACTAGCAAGAATATAGCTTCCCAACCCAATCGCGCTTAACAAACCTAATCCGATCACGACAAAAACCAAGCTCGGTTGATCCAAGAATTTGAGATATGACATCTCACCAGCCTGAGTAAAGAAAATCGCAATCGGTAAAATCAGCATAAGATCCCACCAAAAACCACCTAAGTGATCGGTTTGAATCTTTTTACGCAAAATAAAGTAAGCAGCATACCCCAATGCAACAAATACCGTTTCCCAAGCAATACTGCCTAAACGCCATATTTCATGCCCAACGCCTAACACAGCCAGCAATACTGCGACATACTGGAATCTGGAGAGCTTCTCCCCATATAAAAAACTCCCTGCCAACACCAGAACTAAGGGTAAAAGAAAATAACCCAAAGAAACTTGCAGGCCTCTGCCATGCATGGGGGCCCATAGAAATAGCCAGAGCTGAGCTGAAGTGAGTACTGAAGTGGTCAATAAAAGTAATAATAAGCAAGGATTGGCAAGAATCCGTTTAAACACAGTTTTGATCAGGGATAAATCACCACTTAACCACATAAATAGGGTCAGAAATGGAATTGTGGCAATAATTCGCCAACCAAAAGTCTGCTCACTATCCAAAGAACCGAGGAACTGACTATAAAAATAGAGAACGCCAAAAGTAACAGAAGCCAAAATTGAATAAGCAATTCCTTTTATCATTTTCAGCCTCTGCTTGAATAATATTTTAAAAAGTACATGATTTATCCACTATATAAAATAAAAAAAACCATGCATGCATGGTTTTTCAACAAGTATAACTGATTTAATGATGTTCAGGATAAATAACATCCGCAATATCATAACCCAATGATTGAGCATAATTTAAATATTCATGAATCACTTCTTTTTTGGGATTAGGTATGCGTGAAAGCACCCATAAATATTTACGGCGCGGTTCTCCTACCAGAACCGTTTGATAGTCATTATCGAGTTTTAAAATCCAGTAATCACCACGGATTACAGGCACCCAACGCACGACTTCAGGCAAGAAGCTCACTCGTAATTTAGTATTAAAGGGAGCATTATCAACAAAAGCCTCTCCGAGACTTTGCTGTAAATTACCTTCACTGTCATAACATTTGTTATCAACAACAATATTGCCATTTTCATTTAAGGTGTATGTAGCAGTGACGTTATAAGCACACTTCCGCTCAAAAAACATCGGTTTTCGCGCCACTTCATACCAAACACCCAAATATTTATCGAGTTCTACTTTGTCAACTGTTGGCAAGGGTTTTGCTTGCGCATAAGCAATCGTTCCAACAGCCAGCCCAGTTAAAACAGCCCCGCCAATGGCAATCTTTGCAAGGCGCCAACTCGCTTTCGGGAAATTTTTAATAAAAGGCATGAGACATCCTCAAAACAGTAATTTGTTATCAATAGTCATATAGTTAGCAATTTAAAATAGCTTACTTTATAAACAAAAACTGTTGCGATATGTATCCCTTTTCAGGATTCCCGACCTAGATCAAGACTGCAACATATGCGCTTTGAGACGAACAATCTCATCACGCAATCTTGCAGCTTGCTCAAACTGTAACTCTTTCGAGGCTTTCAACATTTCCTTTTCCAGTTTGCCGATGTGTTTTGCAAACAGTTTTGGATCAGATAAAAGATGCTGTTCATCTGCGCTGATAGTTTGTGCTTGTTCAAGCACTTTTTCATCAATTTCATCATCAGTCAGTACTTCACCTGTATCAATTTCCTTGATGGTTTGACGAACTGCACTACGTGGGGTAATACCATGTAACTCATTAAATTCAATTTGTTTATTACGCCGGCGCTCAGTTTCATCTATCGCTTTACGCATCGAATCAGTAATACGATCGGCATATAAAATTGCTTTACCTTTGACGTTACGTGCAGCACGACCAATGGTTTGAATCAATGAACGTTCAGAACGCAAGAAACCTTCTTTATCCGCATCCAGAATGGCAACCAGAGAAACTTCTGGCATATCCAACCCTTCACGCAGCAAGTTAATGCCGACCAGAACATCATGCACGCCTGTCCGTAATTCGTGAATAATCTTGACGCGCTCAACCGTATCAATATCCGAATGCAGATAAGCGACTTTGACACCATATTCTTTCAGGTATGAAGTTAAATCCTCAGCCATCCGTTTGGTCAAGGTGGTAACAAGGACACGTTCATTTAACTGTTTACGAATATTGATTTCAGAGAGCACATCATCGACTTGGGTGAGCACCGGACGAACTTCAATTTCAGGATCAATCAAACCTGTTGGACGTACCACCTGCTCAACAATCTGCTCAGACTTTTCCAGTTCATAATGGGCTGGCGTTGCGCTGACGAAAACAGTGGTCGGAACAATCCGCTCCCATTCTTCAAATTTCATTGGACGGTTATCCAAGGCACTTGGTAAACGGAAACCATAATTGACCAAATTTTCTTTACGCGAACGGTCACCTTTATACATCGCTCCAATTTGTGGAACGGTCACATGCGATTCATCAATGATCAACAACGCATCTTCAGGGATATAATCAAATAAGGTTGGTGGCGCTTCACCAGCTCCACGACCAGAAAGATGACGTGAGTAGTTTTCAATGCCATTGGTATAGCCCAATTGTTGCATCATCTCTAAATCATAGCGCGTACGCTGCTCAATCCGTTGCGCTTCCAATAACTTGTCATGTTCTTTAAAAAACTTCAGTTGATCTTTCAACTCGTCTTTGATGGTATCAATTGCACGGGTCAAATGATCTTTTGGTGTCACATAATGACTTTTTGGATAGATGGTTACGCGTGGCACTTTACGCACCAACTTTCCTGTTAGCGGATCAAACCAGCGAATCGAATCAACTTCGTCATCAAATAATTCCACCCGAATCGCATCTTTATCCGATTCAGCTGGGAAAATATCAATGATTTCACCACGAATACGATAGGTACCGCGCAAGAACTCCAGTTCATTGCGGGTATATTGCATCTCCACCAAACGGCGAATGATCTCATCACGACTGACGCGATCACCTTGTACAATATGCAACAGCATTTGCATGTAGGCATTTGGATCACCCAAACCATAAATTGCCGACACTGAAGCCACAATAATGGCATCACGTCGTTCTAATAAAGCGCGCGTTGCGGAAAGACGCATTTGATCGATGTGATCATTAATCGCAGAGTCCTTTTCAATAAAGGTGTCTGAAGATGGGACATATGCCTCAGGTTGATAGTAATCGTAATAACTGACGAAATACTCCACCGCATTATTTGGGAAAAAAGCTTTAAATTCACCATACAACTGTGCTGCAAGTGTTTTGTTGTGCGCCATGATAATGGTTGGCCGTTGCGTTTGGGCAATCACATTGGCCATGGTATAGGTCTTACCTGACCCTGTTACACCAAGCAGTAATTGATTACGAAAGCCCTGGTTAATACCACTAACCAATTTTTCAATCGCCTGAGGCTGATCTCCCGCCGGTTGGTAATTGGTGACTAACTCAAAAGGTTGGTTTTCGCTCACGGGACTTCTCTTTTCTGAATATGTGCTATTAATGGAGTCATTGGGTAGAATTTACAATCTATTTTAGCCACTTTAATACCTTTTTAGATGTAGAGCTTAAGCTTGAAGAATTATTTTCAAATTCACATATTTATATACCTTACAAAGTACGGCTAATTTTTTATTTTCAACTAAAAGATTGAATTCTTATACAAAATCACCTTAATCTATGCGCTTCAAAAATATCAAGAACTTTATTTTCCTTTGTGAATTCAATTAACACACAATATTTTATATTAATCGTTCCCAGCTGCCTATTTTTCATAGGTTTGGCCTTTACATTCTGTCGCTTAATTTTTAAAGCTGAGATTTTTTTATTATGGATCGGTTTGGCCTATGCAATTCCCTCCATTGCGCTTTTCATACAATGCCTAATGAGCAACCCTCAACTAACGATTGCTGCTCCATTTACTGCAATTCTTTATTTATTAGGGAGTTGGCTTGGTGCATATGCAGTTACTATCAAACTAAATACCAGTTTCAATCATTACGTTGCTTTAACACTCTCAACCTTTGCCATTATTACACTGGCCTATTTTTCCTATGTAAATCCGCAAATATGGCTAAGGTTAATTATTTTGAATGCCAGCTTAGGATTGATTGGCTTTATTGCAATCCCAGCGGCATTAAAATCGCTACCCACCAGTAAATCATTTGATCGCTGGATTTTGATTTTCTATTTGCTGAATGTCTCCTATTCTTTTTGTCGTGCCATCATCAATTTTATATTTCTAGATACCATCGATAGAGACCATTTCATCCTCACCTCATCAACATGGTGGTTATTGGGCATGTCAGTCAATATTATTTTAAATATTTTATTCGCAATTGTAATCAGCGGTGGTGCAGTCAAGGATGTAATTCAGCGTCTCAACAATGAACGTCTACATGATCCTCTAACACAATTGCTTAATCGTCGAGGTTTTTCCGAAAAAAGTGAAAAACTCGCTTTCAACAACCACTGTTATTTTTTAGTTTGCTTCGATCTTGACCACTTTAAATTAATTAATGACACATGGGGACATTATGTTGGTGATCAAGTCTTACAAAAAGTAAGTCGAGTGATGTTACAACAGCAAAAACCAAATGATCTAATGGCACGTTTTGGTGGTGAAGAGTTTATTTACTTAATATCTGCCAAAGATGCAACTGAGGCATTATCTCGAACAAAACAACTCAAGACACGGCTTGAACAGTCCTCATTTACCAGTTGTAAAATTAAAATAACAGCCAGCTATGGCCTCACGCAAATACATAACTTTCATGAACTTGAAGAAGGGTTGCAGCGTGCAGATGATTTACTTTATCAAGCAAAAGAGAATGGGCGCAATCAAATTTCTTTCGATCTAATAATCTAAACATTTCACCCATGAGTCACTCCAAATTTTAACCTACCTTTAAATGGATTAGTCCTAGTCAAGACAAAATGCGACTTTAAAATAAAATATAAAAGAAAAATACAAACAGCACTTGACCCTTTGCATAATCAACTGCAACATGAATTTATACTCTATTGCAATGATAATAATATGGCTTACCAATATCATGATGAAACAATAATTACGGAACTCCCTGAAGACACTGTTTTTGTTTTTGGCAGTAATTTAGCGGGCATCCATGACAGTGGTGCCGCTCGAATCGCAGCCCAACATTTTGCAGCAGTGAGAGGTGTTGGCCGTGGCTGGGCTGGACAGACTTTCGCGATTCCTACCTTAAATGAACATCTACAACAAATGCCCCTCTCCCAAATTGAGCATTATGTCGACGACTTTAAAATCTACGCAAAAAATCATCCCAAAATGAAATACTTTTTAACGGCTTTGGGTTGTGGGATTGCAGGTTATAAAGTATCAGAAATAGCGCCTTTATTTAAAGGGATTAACAGTAATGTGATTTTCCCAGAATCATTTCGTCCCTATATCGAAGATGATGCCGTTTCGCAATTTCCAGATCTAACCGCCGATGCTGTACATGCCTTTATTTCAGATGAGGTTATTTTCTATTTTGATCATGGCTATGAATCTTTCCAAGAAGCACTGGATCAGACCAATCTAAGCTCAGCAGAAAAAGCAATTGCACTGGTGGTGTTAAATGAAGAGCTCTATCCACGTGATCGTTATGGCCGTGGTCGTGAACACGAAATTAATGATATTTTAGGCAAGCTTAATGGCAAGATTTTTAATTTCCATAACAATGAAGAAGGTGCCATGACCTTTGTTAGTGTAATTATTGCTTTAATGGAATTGTATGACATTGATGAATATGATTTTCTCAAGCTTTGGCGTGGCGAGTTGCAAATACAACATCCTGTAAACCGTCGCCAATAATCAGAAAAAAAGCCAATCAACAGATTGGCTTTTTTATTAACGCTTACCCATCGAACGACGTGTGCCGCGTGGTGGCATCCAAGTGCGATCGGCATATTGCTCAGGTTTTGGACGAACCTGATTATGAGTTGCATCTTCAGCGTCATCCTGAGCAGATGGCATAGGAAATGGCAATTTCACCAAAGCCTTTTTGGCTTTAGGTTGTTGGGTAGTCATTGAAATTCTCTCGAAATCTAGATTTCTAACCGCATATTGTAATAGATTTTTGTGCTTTTGATAAAAATAAAATATGTAAAAAATCAGAATGATTTTAAAGCTTAAAATTTAGTAACTTTTTATGCGATTCAGGCAAGTTTCAGCCACAAAGAAGGCTATTTAAGCTAAGATAAGCTGCTTTTTATTTTTTAATCCCATAAGAAGGAATAATGCCGTGGACGTACGTCTCTCTGATCGTGTCAATGCTATCAAACCGTCCCCTACACTTGCAGTCACCAACAAAGCTGCTGAGCTTAAAGCTGCGGGTAAAAACGTGATTGGTTTAGGTGCAGGCGAACCAGACTTCGATACCCCTCAACACATCAAAGATGCTGCAATTGAAGCAATTAATAAGGGCTTTACCAAATATACAGCGGTAGACGGCACTCCAAGCTTAAAAAAAGCAATTATTGCGAAACTCAAACGCGATAATAATTTAGATTATCAAGCCAACCAAATTTTGGTGTCTTGCGGTGGTAAACAAAGCTTCTTTAACTTAGCGCTTGCTTTGTTAAACAAAGGTGATGAAGTGATCATCCCTGCGCCATTCTGGGTAAGTTATCCAGATATGGTGATCATTGCTGAAGGTACACCAGTCATAGTGAAATGTGGTGAAGAACAACGTTTCAAAATTACACCTGAACAATTAGAAGCGGCGATTACCCCAAACACACGTTTAGTGGTACTGAACAGCCCGTCTAACCCAACAGGTATGATTTATACCAAAGCTGAATTAGAAGCTTTAGCAGAAGTATTACGCCGTCACCCACAGGTTTTTGTTGCATCTGATGACATGTATGAACCAATCCGTTGGGAAGATGAGTTCTACAACATCGCGACAGTTGCACCAGACTTATATGACCGTACTATCGTATTAAATGGTGTTTCTAAAGCCTATGCCATGACAGGCTGGCGTATTGGTTACGCAGCAGGCCCTGCGAAAATCATTGGCGCCATGAAAAAAATCCAGTCTCAATCCACTTCAAACCCAACTTCAATTTCACAAGTTGCGGCTGAAGCGGCATTGAATGGTCCACAAGACGTTTTACAACCAATGATTGAAGCGTTCAAACGCCGTCATGATCTAGTTGTGAATGGCTTAAATGACATCAAAGGTATCTCTTGCTTACCTGCTGATGGGGCGTTTTATGCTTATGCAAACATTCGCCCGTTAATTCGTGCCAAAGGCTTAAAATCTTGCACAGAATTCTCTGAATGGTTACTGGAAGAAACTGGTGTTGCTGTTGTTCCGGGTGATGCGTTTGGTTTAGGTGGATTTATGCGTATCTCTTATGCAACTGCTGATGAAGTATTAGTTGATGCTTTAGCACGTATCAAAAAAGCGGCCGATTCAATTGAAGGTGTTGATGCCGCAATTGCATCTATCCAAGCAGAAAAAGCTGCAAAATAATTTTTGCCGCAATAAAAAGAAGCTTCTTTATGAAGCTTCTTTTTATGTCTAATAGAAAGTCGGAATCTTACTCAGCAGATTCACCACTAAAGAGCGCAACCACCTCAGCTTCAGTCATTTTCTTGGTTGAGTTCTGGAATGCATAAAACTCAGGTTTGCAGTCAATATAGATTTCCAGATCAAGATTCAAATCTTGCGGTGAATCATTCAATGCAAAGGCGTTGATATTGCAATAATTCTGATCTTTAGTCCGCCAAAATAAATTGGTACCACAAGCATTACAGAAACCTCGCTCCCCCCAAGCCGATGAATTATAAACAGAGAGATGGTCTTGTTTTAAAAATTTTAAGCTGCCCTGTTTCACATCAATGGTCATAATCACACCACTGGTCTGTCGACGACAGATTGAACAGTGACAGGCATGTACATCATGATTACTTAATTCAACTTCAAATGTGGTTTCGCCACACACACACTGTCCTTTCATTATAAATTTACCTGTTATTCAAAATTGTTATTGATGAATTATCGTTAGCATAAAACAAAGCAAGCATCGCGCAATCAATAATTTGTAAGACTTACTCTTCAGCGATGAACTGTATTGACAGCCTGTAATAGAAAGACTAAGTTATGAATAAGTTCCTTTTTAGAACTATTCAGGAAAAAAAATGAAACACCCAAAAGAAATGAACGGACTAGAATTTCTAACCGCAATGCGTGCAGGGCAAATTCCACCAGCCAGTATTAGTGAAACGATTCCCATGCAACCAGTTGAAGTTGCTGAGGGCTATATCAAATTTGAGGTACAGGCAGATCAACGTCACCTTAACCCTCTCGGGGGCGTACACGGTGGTTTTGCTGCAACGGTACTCGACTCAGTAACAGGTTGTGCAGTTCATACACTTTTAGAAGCAGGCGTTGGTTATGGCACAATTGACCTGAATATTAAAATGTGTCGGCCTATCCCTAAAAATCAAAAGTTAATTGCAACAGGCAATATCATTAATATCAGTAAAAATTTAGGCATCTCTGAAGGCAAGATTGTCGATGCAGATGGCAAGCTTTATGCCCATGCAACCGCAACCTGCATGATCATTCGCCCATAAAAACTCTAAGGATAGATATGGGCTATTCACCATAGCCCTATGCAATTGCTTTATTCACATGAAACTTTTTCGGTCGAATACATAAGTGGCTAAATACTGCATATTGCCAAATGCTTTTTACTTGTACTGAGATAATCTTTTGCTCTGCCACAGACCAAGCAAGCGCAGTATTTGCGCCTAAAAAAAGCTCACCGCCTAACTGAAACAAATACAAAGGTGTTTGTTCATCAATATTCGCAGCACTCTTTTGTAGCAAGAGGTCTTTAGCTGTTTGAATTTTCCATTTGTTGCCAAACCATAACTGCAACAAATCGCCCAGATACAAGGCCTGCTGTTTAAATGGAAAGGTATTGAGCAAAGCATGTTCAACAGGCGTGTAATATTGCTCAGGATCTTGAATAATTTCGAGGTAGTGTTGTTGATAAAAAGAAAAATTTGAAAAAATAGACTGAATATTTAGAATAGTCATTTCGACCTCCAGTTTAGCCATTTTAGTGCTGGCAAGTAGGGTTAAATCCACACTGTTTAGATGAATATCTAAACGTTCTTTCTCATTCGAATCTAGCAATAGCCCGTTCAAAGTTCAAGTTATTTTTGCTACTTTATCGCAATTGTGCAAATAAAAAGCATACGATGCAAAAATGAAGAAAACATGACATTTTTATCTTGACCAATTTTAAAACCCACCTATAATGGCACTCAGATTCTCCCATAGCTCAGTCGGTAGAGCGACGGACTGTTAATCCGCAGGTCCCTGGTTCGAGCCCAGGTGGGAGAGCCAAGATTCTAAAAAGCCCTGATCATTGATCAAGGCTTTTTATTTTATCAGCATAAAACTCTTTTCCATCCTTATAACTACGATTCATTTATTCATTTTCATGTTGAATATGGTATATATTTTATCCTTCTCTCTATTTTTAATAGAAAATAAAATTTAACGATGATGTTAAGGAAAACACATAATGAAAAAGTTTATATTCTGTCTGATATTCCTATGCAGCCCAGCAATGGCCGCTCAAACCACTTGGTATGCAGGTTCTTCTTATAAAGGTACTGTGACTGTCCCAATTGAGAATGGACCCAATGTCGTGTGGAAGTGTAATGGAGCAGTTTGCACAATGTCTGGCCCTTGGGGCAATTCTCTCTCCTTAGACTCCTGTCAAAGCCTAGTATTACGTATCGGTAAGATTAGTTATTATAAAAACTCGGCAGGTGCCATCTGGAATGCCCAATCGCCTGAATTGGCGCAATGCAACCAAGTTGCACGTTAATACCTAATATTTTAGTTAAGCGATTATTATTTATACTCATTTTACTTGACGGACTTTCATTTACCCCCTAAAATTCGCTCCAGATTCTCCCATAGCTCAGTCGGTAGAGCGACGGACTGTTAATCCGCAGGTCCCTGGTTCGAGCCCAGGTGGGAGAGCCAAGATTCTAAAAAACCCACTCTATTGAGTGGGTTTTTTTTATTCGCCCTTTGATAAGCATATGTTTCAATCTAACCATCTTCTCTTTCTTACCATAGGCTTCATTAGTACAGCTTTACTGCTGTTTAGCTGCCTACGCCCTTTCTTTCCAAAACAAAAGTTCTTCGCTCGTCCCGTCATTACTTTATTCGAATCACGAATGTTTATCCGGTTACAACAAGCCTTTCCACAACACCACGTACTTGCACAAGTTGCCTTTAGTGCATTGATTACCAGTGATCATTATAAAATCCGCAGTAAATTTAATCGTAAAGTAACTGACTTTGTGATTTTGGATCAGGAAATGCAAGTGCTGGCGATTATTGAGTTAGATGACCCAAGCCATATCGGAAAAGAGTTAGAAGATAAAAAACGCGATCAGATGCTGCAAGAAGCTGGCTATTTGGTACAGCGCTATACACAAATTCCATCTGTAAAACAGTTACAGATGGATATTCGATAATAAATCGTCCTCAGAGGAATTATTCAGCCTGAGTGGTTGGTTCAGCTTGTTTTTGTTGTTCAAACTTTTTTGCGATTTCAGCATGTTGCTGATCATATTTTTTCTTGGTTTGTGCATCGCTTCTTGCCGCAAGAAAAGCCATCCCCACAATAAAAATTGGAATCAATAATCCCAACCCCATCAATAACCAAGGAACAGATCTTTTTTCAACAGGTTGCTGACTCATACGTACTTCAAACTCAAACGACATCAATTTCAAGATGCGTAACAATATAACAAAAAAGAGCCTCAATAAAGAGGCTCTTTGCTTAAAGCTTATTTCTAGCAATTATTAGAATTTACCAGTACACTGCGCGCTTTGACTAGCATCAATTTTGGTCGGATCAACCACTATATTGGTCTTTGCAGGCATCTGCGCTTGAACAAAGTTATACACTTGCAAATTTCTACACACAATCGCTTGTGTATGCGTTGCATTCAGGACAGGATCAAGTGTTACACTTGCTGATCCCAGAGCCTTTAAATTAGCAACTAATCCCTGAGTTACAGGGAATGGAACATTTGTATCAGCTGTTCCTTGAACAATATATACAGGCTTATCGATTCGCTTGGTTCCAGGTTGATTATCCACCAAGAACTTCTGAACAGTTTGATTATTCTTGAAGTTATTGGTATCTAATCCAGGATAATCCATAACCTTCTTATCAGGATTAACCGTCATAAATTGAATGATATCCGTTTTAAACTTCTCAATCAGACTTAAACTTGGATCATTTCCATCATCCAAACACAGTCCATTTTCGCCAGTTGTACCTTCTGCAAACTCAGCGAGGGATTTAGCTCTTTCTTGAAAAATGTCACGATAATTAAATCGTGGTTCATAGGCTTTGATACCAACTCCTGTCAATGCTGCATAGGCAAGTAGCGTTGCATAGGAATCCACGGATATACGGTTTGCTAAAGGTACACCCGCTGCTATCTCTTTTGCCTCTATGTCTGCTAAAGCTGTTGGTGCAACTTCTAGAATAATTTTACCCAGACTGGATGCTGGCGCACCAGCAACAGCACCTCTATAAGTTACATCAGCATTTGCATATTCTGCTGTGCCTAAAGAAGCCTGACCACCTTGCGATTGACCAATCGACATCCACTGTCCATTAAGCTTTGTTCCGTAATGATCTTTTGCTGCTTTAACTGCTGCAATCGCAGACTTCGCCTCACTGCCCAAGTTTAGATATGGATGAATTCCTGGTGTACCCAGGCCCTCATAATCAGGTGCAATCACCACATAGCCTGCTGCCAATAAACTATCCGCAAGAATTCTAAAGCGTGGATTCACTACATTATTACTGGGTGCACAGCTATCCCCTACACCAACGGTACCATGCTCCCAAACAACTACTCGGTAACCATCCTCAGGTTGGGCAATTTTAGGGAACATCACCAAAGCAGTGGCTTTGGCAGTGCGACCTTGAACATTGACCATGTTATACGTCATGATTTTGATTGATGCAGCATTATCTACCTTATCCTTGGAATAAGCTGCTTCAGACAGATAGGTTTTATCCGAGTCTACCCCAGTATAATTATCATCATTGTCATTACATGCGGTTAAAAATAAAGCCGAAATAGAGAATGTTATTGCCAATGCAATTTTAGACCGTTTCATAAAATATCCTTTTAGTCCTTGTTTTATTTAAAGCATGAAACTACATGCCACATTATTAATGCACAAAAAAAGTGCCCTGCATAGGACACTTTTCAACTATTCAGTCAATTTAAAATATGAATTCTAAAAAAATTCCAATAAAAATAATCAGCCCGACCCAACGATTATGCCGAAATGCCCAAAAACAGAGTTGTGGATCCCGATCTTTGGTTTTAAAAGCTTGATAGGCAAAGTCTGCCGCAACCATCAACAATGCGACCAATCCAAATGGAAGTAATAAATTTTCCCGATACAAAGCACCACCAATAAACAGTAAGCTTAGAATCTGTAGTAAACCAATAATCTGGATATCATAACGACCAAACAGAATCGCTGTTGATTTCACCCCAATCTTCAAATCATATTCGCGATCGGTAATTGCATACTGGGTATCATAAGCCACTGTCCATGCCAAATTGCCGAAATATAAAAGCCAACAGGTTAAATCTAAAGGTTTCCCCATTGCCGTAAATGACATTGGAATTCCCCATGAAAATGCCATGCCCAAAACCACTTGTGGTAAGTGGGTATAGCGTTTCATAAAGGGATAAATAAACGCCAGTACCAACCCCGCTAAAGCGCAATAAAAGGTCGCAATAGGGAGAAAAAACAAGGTACAAGCACTAGCAGCAACCAAACCCAAAAAAACATAAACTGCTTCGCGTGGACGAATCACGCCTGTCGCTAATGGACGTGTTTTAGTTCGTTCCACATGCGCATCTACTTTACGATCGGCAAAGTCATTAATCGCGCAACCCGCCGCACGCATAAAAATAGTACCTAAGACCATGGCGATTAAAATCTGCAACGGCGGTAAACCACCCGCAGCAATCCATAACGCCCACATGGTTGGCCAAAAAACCAGTTCTGTACCAATCGGTTTATCAAAGCGGCATAAATAATAATATGCTTCTAAACGTTGCCGCCATGTTGTGTGTTGCACTGTTTCCATGATGAATCCTTAGAGTCAATGCTGTCGAATAAACTGTTCAAATGCGGGAAGAAAGGTTTCTTGCACAATAAATTTGCACCCATGCCAAGTATAACAACTTTGTCTGGTCCAACCTTCTTCTAAATAAATCACCCGTCTTTCACAAGCAGGAGTCGTTCGTTGAAATAAAAACCAGCCAATAGGCTTATTACGGATATGTCTAAATATCCGTGCTTTCTTATGTAAGCTTAAAATTGGAAAGATACTTTTTGCTTTAACCCAAGCTTCTGTTTCACTGCCGTATAAATTGGTTTCACGTACCCAGGCAATATGATGTGTCGGCATCTGCATCCACTGGCTGTCATTAAAAGTGAGTCGCTGGAAATGCTCTTTAAGGCGTTCGACATGAAACTCCCCTTCACCCAAATCAGTCAACTGTTGAGTGAGAGAACCTGATGCATACAACCATTTTTTTAATTCAGTTGGGATCTCTCGCCCCTTAATTCTGTTTGGTCGTAAATTTCGCATGCTTGGCTCACTAAAAACATCATTAGGGTCTGCTGATACTTCAGCCATGCATTGCGTTATAGGCTAAAACCACACAAACAAGGCATGGAACGTAGACAATGGCGATACCCTTGTCAAGTTTCATAACGAAGTTTGGGGAAGTTTTAGACATAACCCTTCGGGACAGGGTCATTTTTTGATGTTACTACGTTAGCCCGTATTCATTTAGAAGCACTAAATTTCATACGCCCCGCCTTGTAACATCTAAAAAATGTCCTCTGTCGCAAGCATCTGTGAAGTGCCAGCAGACCCTATGAGTGTACATGAATTTCTTAAGAAAAACGTATGACTTTCAATTGAATCAAAAACATAAAAAAAGCTCGCCGAAGCGAGCTTTTTGGAATTGGATATATTACAAGCTGTAGTACATATCAAATTCAACTGGGTGAGTTGTCGTGTTAAGACGACGTACATCTTCAGTTTTAAGTTCGATATATGCATCAAGCATTTCTTTAGTGAATACACCACCTTTCAATAGGAACTCATGATCCGCTTCAAGTGCAGCAATCGCCATTTCCAAGTTGTGAGCAACTGTTGGGATTTTTGCTTCTTCTTCAGGAGGAAGATCATACAAGTTCTTGTCAGCAGCTTCACCTGGGTGGATCTTGTTTTGGATACCATCAAGACCAGCCATCAACAATGCCGCAAAACCTAAGTACGGGTTCATTAATGGATCAGGGAAACGCGCTTCGATACGCTTGCCTTTAGGACTAGAAACGTAAGGAATACGGATAGAAGCAGAACGGTTACGTGCTGAGTAAGCAAGCATAATCGGCGCTTCGTAGTGTGGAACCAAACGCTTATAAGAGTTTGTACCTGGGTTGGTAATCGCATTCAACGCACGCGCATGCTTGATTACACCACCGATGAAGAATAATGCCATTTCTGATAAACCAGCATATTCATCACCAGCAAACAAGTTCTTGCCATCTTTAGAGATTGACATGTGAACGTGCATACCAGAACCGTTATCACCCACCATTGGCTTAGGCATGAATGTTGCTGTTTTGCCATATTGGTGAGCAACGTTCCAAACTGCATATTTGAACTGTTGAACTTCGTCCGCTTTACGAACCAAAGTATTGAAGCTCACACCAATTTCTAATTGGCAAGATGCAACTTCATGGTGATGTACTTCTACGCGACCAGGCCCCATGATGTCTTCGATACGTGCACACATTTCAGCACGCATGTCTTGATGAGAGTCAACTGGAGGAACTGGGAAGTAACCACCTTTAACACGTGGACGGTGACCTGAGTTACCTGCTTCATAGTCTTTACCTGTAGACCAAGCAGCTTCTTCAGCGATCAATGTGTGGCGCGCGCCAGACATATCGATGTCCCATTTTACTTCGTCGAAAACGAAGAATTCTGGTTCTGGACCAAAGAATGCTGTATCACCGATACCTGTAGATTTTAAATATTCTTCAGCACGACGAGCAATCGAACGTGGGTCACGCTCGTAACCTTGACCAGTTGAAGGCTCGATGACGTCACAAGTTACAACAACTGTAGGCTCAGCAAAGAACGGGTCAAGAAAACCTGTTTCAGCATCTGGACGTAAGATCATGTCAGAAGCTTCAATGCCTTTCCAACCAGCAATTGAAGAACCATCAAACATTTTACCGTCTTCAAATGTATCTTCATCAATGGTATCAGCTGGGTAAGTTACGTGCTGTTCTTTACCCTTAGTATCAGTAAAGCGAAAATCGACCCATTTTGCGCCACTTTCTTTGATGAGTTGAAGGACCTTGTTCGCCATGCTCATTTGCTCCAATGAAGTTTTTATGCACTTGTTAAGTGCGTGTTAGTTGTTGATGTATAATTAGCAATTATCATACCAACAATTTAAAAGCATACCTAAAACATTGAAATTCTTTGCAGAAAAAATGCTTTAGGTTCCCTGTCCTATGCCTACTATAATGTATGCATTTAAAAATGCACCATATTTAAACATTCCTATTTTAGCGCGTCCCCAAAAAAGACATAATGAACCAAAATAGTGCAATACATATAACAAAGAACCAATGTAGTGCCAATTACGCTTTTATTATTCGCGTAAATTGGCTTTTTATATCATTCTTTTCAACATCATTCCAATCAATTCATTTAGACTTTCGATTCACTTTCAGTTTTATTTCTCAAGCCTTTCAATTACAAAAATTTATTATCGATTAGCAGCTCATTTCTACAAACAAAATTGGCCCTTTATTTAAGTGCTGAGATTTCCGAAATATTCAACATTGGCTATTTGTTTTTGCTATGATTATTCGTCTAAGAATTGTGGTCCATCATTCTCCATTCTTCTTAAAGTGAGTAACAATGTGAGCAATATCAGCACTCACTTGTTAAAACCTTAAATATAATCAATAGGTTGAATATAAAATGCTTCTAATGGTCGATAACTATGACTCATTTACTTACAACATCGTTCAATACTTTGGCGAGTTGAATCAAGAAGTAAAAGTTGTTCGTAATGATCAAGTAACATTAGAGGATATTGAGCGATGGCAGCCGAAATATCTGGTGATTGGCCCTGGTCCATGCTCTCCGAGTGAAGCAGGCATTTCCATTCCAGCCATCAATCACTTTGCTGGCAAGGTTCCTTTGCTTGGCGTTTGCCTAGGTCATCAAGCCATTGGTCAGGCTTTTGGCGGTCATATTATCCGTGCCAAAACAGTGATGCATGGCCGTCTTTCTGATATGCACCACAGTGACAAAGGAATTTTCAGCAATCTGCCTTCTCCTTTTGCTGCTACGCGTTATCATTCGTTGGTGATTGAGCAAGAAACCTTACCAGAATGCCTAGAAGTGACTTGTTGGACTAACCAGACAGATGGCACGATTGAAGAAATAATGGGGGTCAAACATAAAACACTGCCTGTCGAAGGCGTGCAGTTCCACCCTGAATCAATTTTAAGCCAACATGGCCATCAAATTTTCAAAAACTTCTTGGATATTTATGCTTAGATTCAAGTTCTGATTTTAATTTAAGTCCTCAGTAGCCCATTTTAATGTAATGGGCTGCTTTTATTTTGAACATATAAAAACA